>DATCLI010000193.1:0-13502 GCA_036563955.1 Clostridia bacterium
ATATACGCAGCAGACCGAAAGAACAAATGAATTCCATTTATTTGCTTGTATTCCGCAAATGGTTTTTATATAATGATGAATGTTGGTATAACCGTTGCGTCCATGCAAAAAGATGTTTACCGGCGGAGGTCTTTATGTCATACAGTCAGCAGCAACCCGAATACGGAAGCAAGGATGTTGTAAAAGCAGCCATAAGAATGGCTTTATCCGCAAACCGCGACGAAGAAAAGGAACTCAAAACCTGTTATTCCGGTATAGGCATAAAATCCTGTGCTGTGGATTACGGCGGAGAGTTTTTATCATCTATAATGAAAATCATAGAAAGAGCCGTGGTTTCTGCCAAAAGAGAAGGAGTAATCATTGAAAGCCACGCTGAGGAAGGCGCTGTCGCCGGCGCCACGAGAGAGGCATTGACACAGGTAACGCCAAAAGCAATAGGATTGAATGTAGGCGGTAAAATAGGTGTAGCGCGGTATCATGATCATGTTGCGGTATGCGTATTTTTTGGCATTGGTCTTCTTCACCTGAATGAAATATCTATTGGAGTAGGGCACAGGGTAGTATGAGCCCTTCCTGAAAACTTTATGGATACCGGAGCGCATAAGCAGGCAGTGCGGCAATAGGACAGGCTGTACAGTATGCTTATGTAATGGAGGGAAACTGATGAAAAAGATAAAAATCGCTATAGACGGGCCTTCAGGAGCAGGTAAGAGTACGATGGCAAAAATGGTTTCGAAAGAGCTCGGAATTCTTTACCTTGATACGGGAGCAATGTACCGGGCCGCAGCATTGAAGGCGCTGCGGACCGGAATAAGCCATAAAGATGAAAAAGCACTGGAGGAAATGGTTAAAGGCATAGATATCCGGATTGAATATGATAACGGGCATCAAAAGGTTCTTCTTGACGGCGAAGATGTTACTGAAAAAATCAGAACGCCTGAAGTGACGGTTGGAGCGTCAGATGTTGCGGTCATACCGGCGGTACGTAAGAAAATGGTTGAACTCCAGCGGGAGATTGCCTCTGAAAACAGTGTTGTTATGGACGGCCGTGACATAGGTACATATGTTTTGCCGGATGCCGATGTAAAAATATTTTTAACCGCTTCCGTTGAAGACAGAACAAGAAGAAGGTATGAAGAACTTGCTGAAAAGGGTATTCTTACCCAAACATTTGAAGAACTTAAGCGTGAGATGGAGTACAGGGATAAAAATGACAGCAGCCGGAGCATAGCTCCGCTTAAAAAAGCGGAAGACGCGATATTGCTCGATACTACCGGCTTTCCTTTGGAAAAGACGGTAAAGATAATATTGGATATTGTTAAGGCGAGGGTTAATAATGCTATATAAATTTGCAGTCTGGCTAAGCAAGGTATTCTTTAAGATATTTTACAAAGTTTCGTTCTACGGCCTTGAGAATGTTCCGGGGCAGGGAGCGCTAATCATCTGTTCAAACCATATCAGTATGCTTGACATGTTTCTATTCGGCCCGATGATACCGCGCAGGATTTATTTTATGGCAAAACAGGAACTGTTTAAAATCCCTGTGTTGAAATCTATCCTGAAAAGTCTCGGCGCTTATCCTGTAAACAGGGGTCATGGAGATTTATATGCTGCAAAAACTACGCTGAAACTGATTCAGGAAGGCAAAATAGTCGGTATTTTTCCTGAAGGCAGAAGAAGAAAAGTCAGTAAAAAAAAGCAAAAACCAAAGAGCGGAGCGATACTGTTTTCAATAGAATCCGGTGTACCTATTGTTCCTGTGGGGATTTTTGGGAACTACAGGCTTTTTTCAAAAATGCGCGTATTTTACGGCAAGCCTTATTATCCTGTTCCTGACGGCGCCAGGGTTTCCAAACATGAAATGGAAGCCCTTGCGCAGGATTTGATGGATAGGATATACTCATTGGATAAAAGCCAGGAGCAGGTGAATTGAAACGCTTGTTAGTCTCATTATTTCCTGAAAGGAAATATAATATATGGTAAAGGTAATATTAGCAAAAACGGCGGGATTTTGTTTTGGGGTTGATAATGCTGTAAAGACAGCATTTCAAACAGTAAAGGAAAACCCGGGCAAGACTCGCATATATGGCGAACTTATACATAACCGCCAGGTATCGGATGCTTTGGCCGAAAAGGGAGCATACAGCATTCATTCGCCTGATCAGCTTCAGCCTGGTGATCATGTTGTTATAAGAGCGCATGGAATAGGGGAAGATCTTTATAATGAGTTAAAAAGCAAAGATGTTGTAATACACGACGCGACCTGCCCTTATGTTAAGAGAATACACAGGCTCGTCAGGGAAAAATATAACGAAGGATACCGCATCACTATAGCGGGAGACAGGGAGCATCCTGAAGTTGTTGGTATTAACGGATGGTGCGGAAATGAGGCTTTTGTTGTATCGGAACCTGAGGAAGTCGAACTTTTGCCGGATATTGATCAACGCATATGCGTTGTGGCGCAAACAACGATGAAGCCCGGGAAGTACAGTGAGATATGCGATAGTTTAAATAAAAAGTTTGCAAATGTCATAAAATTTGATACAATATGTAATGCAACCGAAAAACGCCAGTGCGAAGCCTTTGAAATATCAAGGGCGTCTGACGTAATGATTGTTATAGGAGGCATGAACAGTTCAAATACCCAAAAGCTGTTTGAAATATGCTCCGAAAATTGTCAGTACACGTATAAAGTTGAAACTGCAGCGGATATACCGCCGCTGAAAAAAAACAATATAAACACAATTGGGATTACTGCAGGTGCTTCAACACCGGACTGGGTAATCAAGGAGGTTATCAATAAGATGGAAGAAATTTTAAACAAACAGGAGCAGGAGAATGAGATGTCATTCGAAGAGGCTTTCGAAGATTCGGAGGTAAACAGCATACGGGCAGGTGAAGTTGTAAAAGGGCGTATAATCGGTTACAATACCAGCGAAGTTTTTGTTGATCTGGGATATAAATCCGACGGAACCATTTCCATGGAAGAATTCTTGGAAGATCCTGATTTTGATCCCGAAAAAGATTTAAAGGAAGGGGACGAAATCCTTGTTTATATAATAAAAGTAAACGACGGCGAGGGAAATGTATCTCTATCGAAGAAAAGAGTCGATTCAATAAAGGGTATGGAAGAGATAGATAAAGCTTTTAATGAAAAAATCCCTCTTGAAGCTACGGTAAAAGAAGTTGTTAACGGCGGTGTTGTTGCCAATTATAAAGGCATTCGAGTTTTTATCCCCGCTTCGCAGATAAGCGACCACTATGTAAAAGACCTGAATGAATATCTTAAGAAAAAAGTAAAATTTGAAATTGTGGAAATGAGTAAGAATAAAAGACGCGTTGTCGGATCATGCAGAAATGTAATCGAAAAAGAAAAAGAAGCCAAGTTGGATGAATTCTGGAACAATGTAGAAGTTGGGCAGGAATATACGGGAAGTGTCAAAAGCCTTACCAATTTCGGAGCGTTTGTCGACCTCGGCGTTGTTGACGGATTAATCCATATTTCCGAATTATCCTGGAAAAAGATTAATAAGCCTTCCGATGTTTTAAAGGTCGGGCAGACGGTGACCGTAAGAATACTTGGTTTCGACAGGGAAAAACAGAAAGTATCGCTTGGCTACAGAAAAGCGGAAGATAATCCATGGTTTAATGTTGAGAAAAAGTATTCCGTAGGCGACGAGGTAAAAGGGAAAATAGTACGTCTTGTGCCTTTTGGCGCTTTTGTCGAGCTTGAGGATGGAGTCGAAGGGCTCGTTCATATATCTCAGATATCAAATGTCCGTCTTGGAAAACCGGATGAAGTTTTGTCGGTTGGTCAGGAAGTCAATATGAAAGTTCTTGAGGTGAATCCGGAACTTAAGAAAATAAGTTTGAGCATCCGCGAAGTGGAACCGATTGATCCTGTCCGCGAGGACGAAACTGATGAGCCGGGTGAAGATGCCGATATCCCTACCGAGCATGTGGAAGAGATGAAAAACACTATCGGAGACATAATAAAGGAATAGGCATATTTTGCCGATATAATTAACAAGGCCGGTTGAAACCGGTCTTGTTGGTTTATGTGATGTTTCCGCAGTGAATTTCGCTGCATATGCTTGAACAGGTGATAAAAATGATGACCGATTATGAAGAATTCAAGAAGGCTTTCTACAGACAATCAGGAATCGATTTGAACCTTTACAAGGAAAAGCAGATGAAACGCCGGATAACTTCCCTTGTCGAAAAAAACGGGCATAACGGATATATGTCGTTTTTTTTTGCGATGCAGGCCGACAGGGAGTTGTATAATTCATTTATAAACTATTTGACTATTAATGTTTCAGAGTTCTACAGGAACCCTGCCCAGTGGGAATTGTTTGAAAATGATATGATTCCGATGCTTGAAAAAATAAGAGGGAACCTTCAGAACGTTAAAATATGGAGCTCGGCATGTTCTACCGGTGATGAGCCTTATACGCTTGTAATGATATTAAACAGGTACCTGCCTCTGTCAAGGATCCGAATAAAAGCCACAGATATTGATATGGACGCGATTAATAAAGCAAAACAGGGAATATATCCCGAAAGAAGTATAAAGGATCTGCCTTTCGAGTTTTTGAACAGGTATTTTAAAAAGATTGGCGACGGTTCATATAAAATTATAGACGAAGTAAAAAACTGCGTAGATTTCAGCCAGTTAAACCTTTTAGAGTATGATTATCCCAAAAATTTGGACCTGATTGTATGCAGGAATGTGTTGATTTATTTCACAGAGGAAGCAAAAGCCAATATATACAAGGCTTTCAACCATTCCCTTGTAAATGGGGGCATACTTTTCCTCGGAAGCACGGAACAGATCATAGGTTCGTTAAAGTATGGATTCAAGCCTATTCAAACATTTTTTTATCAAAAGGTTGAAAACGTTGAATAGATTAAGGTTATCCGGCTAAATAATCGGTGCAAGAAGCATTATTTCCTCATTATCATTATAAATCATGTCAAACTGTGATATAGGAAGCGGATTTCTGCCAAGGCCCGCTTCAATTGTGTATCCTGGGCGCGTAAATTCTTCGATGAACCAGTCTTTATATCCTGCATATGCCGCTTCATAAGGCGTTGCCGATAAATCATAACCGCTTGCCCTTGCAAAAATCTCACCGATCTGCTGAGCTCTTGGAACAAATATGTTTTTATAAAGCCAATAAATAACCTGGCCTTGAGTATGGTATGCAATCACAAGCTTGAAATTATGACGGCGGGTAAAGTCTGCCATTGCCTGCGACTCCGGTTCGGAAAGCGGAAAAGGTCCGCCGAAACGGGTAGGACCGGGGCCCGTTATTCCCAGCGACGGCTCCTGGGCTTTCGCTTCTTCCCAACTCGCCGGATAGTTTCGGTTTAAATCAACTCCCCTTATATTTGCCTGCCATACCTGGGAAAACGGCAGCCCTGTGTCGTTCCATTGAAGAAGCTGGTTATAATACGGATTGTCAGGTTTAAGGCCTTCGAGAACGAGGTTGACGCCATCCGGGTTAACCATCGGTATGATATATATGCTGCTGCTGTTCCAGATTTGACTGATGTTATAACCGCGTATACTCGTTCCCGCAGCATAAGCCCGGCAAAAGTTTTCAATGAATTTCATAAGAAGCGGCGACGTAATCCATTCGAGGGAATGATGCGCGCCGTTGTAATGAACCTCCACAGGTCCCGAACCAAGGCGAATATAATAAAGGTTCCTGCCAAGAACACTCCGTCCGGCAACTCCCGTTTCAATAAACGGATATCTGGCTTGAAGGCCTTCAATGTCCATTTCCATAATCTCGTATGTGTAATCAATATCGGTAAATACAACGTCAATTCCATATGGAATGATTATCCTCTGGCCAACCCGGAGGTATAACGGGTTTATGCCGGGATTCGCGGTCAGTATCGCGTTAACCGTGGTGTAATATCTTCTGGCAAGAGCGTATAATGTATCACCGGGTTGTATTGTATAAGTATCATATCCAAGCAGAAACCTTTGAAAATAACCCCATGTGATTGGTCCGACTATTCCGTCGGGAGTGAGCCCGTTATCTCTTTGAAAACTTATGACCGCACGCTGTGTCTGCTGGCCGAAAACGCCGTCTGCCGGACCGGGATTGTATCCAATCCTCGCCAGCAGGCTTTGAACTAATTTTACATAAGGACCGCGTGAATTCAGCGACAGAGTTTCCATATTACCACCATATACTATATTCGCTAATATATCATATTGTATGAAAGGCAAATGGTTACACTTAAAAAGGGACCGGAATGTCTCACAAATATGTAAAGAGATGATGTTTGGTATTGAGTAATGCTGTTAATATTGTAATTTTTGTTGAAATTTTTTATAATCCAATTATACAGTACCCATTTTTCGGGAATTGCTTTGATTGAATATGGAGGTATACAATATGAAAATAATAGAAATACCTTTTACGTCGGACAGGCGTGTGCGTTTAACGGGATATATACAGGAACCGTCACCGGTTATGCAAAATGTTGCAAAAAAACCGGCTGTGCTTATTTTCCCAGGCGGCGCTTATATGCATGTTTCCGACAGGGAAGCGGAACCAATAGCGCTGGCTTATGCGGCGGAGGGCTTTCAGACATTTGTATTGTATTACTCCGTCGGCGAATTTGCTCACGGCTTTCAGCCTTTATCAGAAGCAGAAAAAGCACTGCGAATGATCCGTGATAACTCGGAAGAATGGCATGTTTATCCCGATAAAATCGCAGTATGCGGTTTTTCCGCAGGCGGCCATCTCGCATGTGCGCTCGGACTAATGGGTAAGGAACGGCCAAATGCTATGATCCTGTGCTATCCGGCTATTGATTTTGGAAAGGTGGAGTCAGGACACGACGTTAAAGATCGCATTTTACGCAATTTGTTGGGAAAAGAAAATTATACGCAGGATGAAGTTGATAAATTAAACCTCCATTTACAGGTTAAGAGCGATGCGCCGCCCGCGTTTATCTGGCATACTTTTGAAGATAACGTGGTAGATGTCACTAATACGGCAAAATTAGCTATGGCCATGGCCGAGAATTATATACCCTTTGAATATCATCTTTTCCAGGAGGGTAAACATGGCCTGTCGCTGGCTAAGCATCATACGGCCAGCGGACGGAGTGCAAATGTAAACCCAACCGCGGCAAAATGGCTTGATATGAGTGTTGATTGGCTGCACAGGCGTTTCGGATACCCCGCAGTTGATGATTAATATGGTCCGGCAGTTTTTGTGGAGTATTGCCAAAAGAATGGCAGAAAACCCGGAGCAGGACTCGTTGAAATATTGTTCAGATACCACTTTTTGAACTATTGGTTATGCGGCTTTTTCTATTGACAAACTCATGCCGCCACTTTATAATTAACATTGTCGCAAAAGTAACGTGCGAAAGTGGTGGAATTGGCAGACTCGCTAGATTCAGGATCTAGTGTGCATAACGCACGTGCGGGTTCAAATCCCGCCTTTCGCACCAAGGCTTTCAGGTAAACACCTGAAAGCCGTTTTTATGTTTTAACATGACTGACATTATTTTTTGCTCTGTAATTCGCCCTATTCTATTGTCTTTTCAATTAAATCGGCAGCGGTATAATCAACCTCTGTTCAGTCAACTTTTAAAAATAAAAATAGAAATTCCGCCGCTAATTATTTGTTTATTCCGTATTATGTCCATAACAAAATAATCCTGACATTATAAGTAAAAAATCCAAACCACCCCATTAATACGCGGAAATAAGAAAATTTTTAACCTTTGATTTCGCCGTGTTGGTTAATATGGTAATATTAAATTATAAGGCTGTTAAAAAGTAAACACGGAGGTGTTTTTATGGCTGATGCTGCAGATAAAAACATGAAAGAGATTATAAATTCTTTAAAGGAATTAGCCGACCGGGTGGATCCACGGGCGATCATAATTGTTGCCCTGTTATGCGTAAGATTTTTTGTAGGGCTTATTATTAGGAAAGCAAGGATGAAAAAAAGGGTTGTTGACTGAATTCTGAAAGGTGGAAAAGTTTTGAATCTGGCGTTGGAATCATATAAAAAAGAGATAAAGGGCAAAAAAGCGGCGGTTCTTGGATTCGGTATAAGCAACAGGCCGCTGGCCGGAACGTTAGCGGACTGGGGAGCGTTTGTTACGGTATTTGATAAAAAGAAGGAAGAAGACTTTTCAGAAGTTCTGCACGATTATAAGGAAAAAGGGATACGGTTTTCACTTGGTGAAAACTACCTTGATAACCTTAAAGGGTTCGATATTATTTTCCGAACTCCCGGAATGCGGTTTGATCTTCCGCAGATTACGCAGGCTCTGGATGAAGGAGCGAAACTGACTTCGGAAATAGAGGTGTTTATTAAGCTATGCCCTGCTAAAATTTATGGCATTACAGGAAGCGACGGAAAAACGACCACTGCTTCGTTAATATACAATATGCTTGAAAAACAGGGGTATAAATGTTATCTCGGCGGCAACATCGGAACTCCCCTTTTTGAGAAACTGGGCGGAATAAAGCCCGATGACAGGGTTGTCCTTGAGCTTTCAAGCTTCCAGCTACATACAATGAAAGACAGTCCTCAGGTTGGCGTTATAACAAATATCACGCCGAACCATCTCGACGTCCATAAATCTATGGAAGAGTATATTGATGCGAAAAAAAACATATTCAGACACCAGGCTTCAACAGGAAGGACCGTATTGAACGCGGATAACCCGATAACCGCTGGTTTCCTGTCCGAAGTCCCGGGCAAGCCGGTACTGTTCAGCAGCAGGGAAGAAGTAATATGCGGAGCTTTTTTAAGAAACAGCCGAATTGTTTATCGGGACACGTCAGAGGTTGAAATTTTGCCGATAGAGAAAATAAAGCTGCCGGGAATGCATAATGTTGAGAACATAATGGCTGCAGTTTCGGCGGTAATGCCAGAAGTAAGCGTTGATGCAATTAGGTATGTTGCACAGACCTTTAGTGGTGTCGAACACCGGGTCGAATTTGTCAGGCAAATAGACGGCGTTTCGTTCTATAATGATTCAATCGGGTCGAGTCCGACACGTACGAGCGCAAGTATTAAATCATTTAGCCGTAAAGTTGTCCTTATTGCAGGAGGCTATGACAAAAATCTTTCCTATGACGAAATGGGAGAGGTTTTGCATAATCACGCAAGTGCTTTGGTATTAATGGGTGATACCGCTCATAAAATTGAACAGGCATATCGTAAGTACACCGATGCGGTTGGTGTTGAGCCTGTGCCGATAATACGCGTTTCCGACATGGAAGCCGCGGTAAAGGAAGCATTTTCAATAGCCGGAGACGGAGGCATTGTTCTTTTGTCCCCTGCAAGCGCCAGTTTTGACATGTATGCTAACTTCATGGAGAAGGGCAATCATTTTAAGAGTATTGTCAACAGTCTGGGGCGGTAAATGGAAATAATCCAAAAGTAATTCTCTTTTTTCGTTAATTATGCTGATATTTACCTTTATATGTATTGTGATAAAATGTTTAATAAAAATTAAATGTTTATTTTTTCGATTCTTTTGTTATTTTAATTATGCTTAATACTTTCATTTGAATCTGCTTTTATAACGACGCATCGATAGCTGCATGGTAATGATTTCTCGCTGAAAGGAAGGATGATATGGATAACGGTTCCATTATGCAAAGTATTGTCGATAATATGGGAAAAGTAATGGTTGGTCAGAGCGGGGCGTCGAAACTGATGGTTGTCTGCCTTGCCGCGGGCGGGCATGTGCTTATCGAGGATGTGCCCGGAATAGGTAAAACAACAATGGCATATTCGCTTGCGCGGTCAATAGGCGTGTCGTTTAACAGAATCCAGTTTACGCCTGATATACTGCCTTCGGACATAACGGGTTTTTCAATATTCAACCCTAAGACCTGCGAATTTGAATACAGGAAGGGCAATGTTATGAGCCATATCATTCTTGCCGATGAAATAAACCGTACATCGCCGAAAACCCAGGCCAGCATGCTTGAAGTTATGGAAGAAAAGCAGGTTACGGTTGATGGGGTTACATATTCCGTGCCCGATCCGTTTATGGTTATCGCAACTCAGAACCCGGTAGAATACATGGGAACATATCCTCTGCCCGAAGCGCAGTTGGACAGGTTCCTCATGAAAATAACGATGGGATATCCGGACAAAGACGACGAGGTGGATATTTTATTCCGGTTCAGGCAGGATAATCCGCTGGAAAATTTAAACGCTGTCGCCGACGGCGGGCAGATTACCGAGCTTAGAAAACAGGTGAGAAAGGTCCATGTGGAACGTTCAATCGGTGAGTACATAGTTGAAATCGTGCAGAGAACGCGCCGCGAGGAGCATGTGCTTTTAGGATGCAGCCCGAGAGCGTCATTGTATTTGATGCGTGCGGCTCAGGCTTTGGCTTTATTTATGGGAAGAGACTATGTCATACCGGACGATGTTAAAAGTCTGGTTATTCCTGTTCTGTCGCATCGCATGATTTTGAAGCAGGAAGCTCGCATCAGAAAGGTTACCGCCGAAAACGTCCTGTCAGAGCTTTTAACAAATGTAAGAGTACCGGTTTGATTAGAAAGCAGCCCGTGCATGCCCATGAGAACAATGAACAGGCTGTTTATGCGGGTGGAGGTTAAATATGAGAAAAAGCAGGATCCGTTATTTGGTTATCCTCTTTCTGGGGTTTGTTTACATATTTTTCGACGGCGGATTTTTACCGTACACGCTTTTTTATATTGCACTTTTTTTGCCTGTGGTGTCGATTATTTATCTGTTTATAGTGTATAACACATTCACTTTCAGCGAAAGGCTGGACAAACGTGAATACCGGAAAGGCGAAATACTGAATTATACATTAAAGATCCATAATGCCACGCCGTTGTACATTCCATACTTTACAGTGTATATGCATATGGAAGGCCAGATGTTAATCAGCGGCATGAAGACTGAATATCTTGTGTTAAAGCCATTCAGCCACCAAGAATTTAATTTCAGTGTTCCGATACTTTACAGAGGGAGATATAAAATCGGCATATCACATATTGAAATAAGAGATTTTCTAAACCTGTTTTCATTAAAATATGCAATGGGCGAAACGAAATTTATACGAGTATTTCCGAGAATTTTGACGCTTGAAGAGCTCAATATACCTTTTTTCAGGATTTCGGAGAATGAATATCTTTCAAGGAAAAAAGATATGGGTCATTCCGAAATAGACAACATAAGAGACTACATGTACGGCGACAGTCTGAAAAAGATACATTGGAAGCTTTCCTCGAAGTTTAACAAGCTTATGACAAAAGAAACACACTCGTCTTCTGAAAAAGAATTCTGGATAATAATAAATTTCGAGGAAATACTCGGGGAAGCGGAATATGTCCTTAAAGTCGAAGACAGGACAATAGAAGTTTTGGTTTCGCTGGCGAGGGTGTTTCTCAGTTCGGGTATTGCGCTGAAAATCTGTTTTTTCAGGAAAGAACAGATGACGCTTACCTATTCGGATATAAACGCTTTCAGCCAGTTATACGAATTGTTTGCGTTTATGCCGTTCGATCAGAAGGAATCGTTCAACGACGTTATGGACTATTTTATAGCGAGCATGCACGAATGCCAAAGCGTGATGGTTTTTTCACCGGTGGTTGACGAGAACTGCCTTGACAATATTGTTAAAATGCATGCGAACGGCCATGACATATCGCTTTTTTACTGCGATGTATCAGGCCGGATGAAGCGGGAAGTGGAAAAGGCGCTTGCGGAGGAAATGTCGGAATTGGGTATACGTGTTGTGAACATGTTCCAAAACATAAAGGAATTCGATGATATGCCCGATAAAACAGCGGTTTGAAAGGAAGATTGCAATGAACGAAAAATTCAAAGGTTTCCTGTCCTGCTGGGTAATAGGGGTATTATATCTGTTTGCGGTAATTAAAGCGACTCTGCTTCCGATGCATGTTCCCGTTAATTCCCTGCAAATGCTTTTGTTTGCAATCGGAGCGTTTGTATTTTACACTCTGCTTAATACATTTGCCGGGCGTATTGTTTTTTTGTCATCAATAGCGCTGGGAATTATTTATATTACAGTAACGGTAATATTTAACGGTATTGATGAGTTACAGCCATTATTATCGCTCGCCTCAAAACTTGCGTCTATAATAATCCGGGTAGGCACAGGCTATTATGACGATACTGTTCCATATTCCGGACTTATGTGTGCAATCGGGTTATATTCGGTAATCACGGCTATGCCGATATACTATTTCCTTGTAAGGCGTTTCAGGTTTTACCCTTTGGTTATACCCGGCCTTGCTTTTTTTATGACGGTATGGGGGATAAACCGTTATGTTGATAAGTTATCCGCCTTCATATTTATCATAGTCGTGATCATTACATATATACGCCACACTTTTCTGCTGTACTCAAAAAAGACGGCAGACCAGCGAGCGTTAGCAAAACACGCCGACATTTCGGTTTATTTTATTTTGATTAGTCTGGTAATAACTCTGCTTGTGTCATTAATTCCCGAAAACCCTCTGCCTGTTCAATGGCCGTGGCTGGATGAAAAAATAAACAGTGCTTACTGGGATCTTTATTACAGGTATTCGGTTGACCGGTATGATGACTTTTCCCTTGCAAATACTGGCTTTGGAGACCCTTCGCGTCTCGGCGGGCCGGTAATGCCCGATTACACTCCGATAATGACCGTAAAAGCACCTGCACGCGTATATTTGCGCGGAGCCGTGTATGATAATTATACAGGTATGGGATGGGAGAAGACGGAAAGAGACAAAGAGAATTACCTTACCGACAGATTCTATGATCACCAGGAGCTTAAATACGGATGGAAATCTGCTGTCGGCAGTACCATTACCATGTATGGGAATAACGTCATTGATTTATCCGCAAACATTGATGACCGTGAACAATACCTTGAGTATCTTAATCAGAACCAAATGCCCGATGATTTAAAAAAGCTTTTTCCGGAAGAAAAACTGACAATAACGCATTTGAATGTACGCACAAGGACGGTTTTTGCGCCGCTGAAAATATTTCTGCCGATATCGAGACTTGCGACGGCGGGTTATTCTCTTGAAGAGGATTTAACGGGAACAATAAGAGCGGATATAAGGCTTGGCGGAAACACAACGTATGAGATCAATTACATTCAGCCCTGTTATGGTATGACAGCGCTGGGCAATTTCTTTCATATCAGCCGGCCTGGAATGTATTATGAATTTGTTGAAGCAAATTATAATTTCTTAAGAAAGCTTGAAGAGGAGGATTTTGAAAACGATGAGATTGCACGGCAGGAGGTTGTTGATGTAATTGGCTTGTTCGAGCAGTTAAAAAGGCGCCGGGATGAAGTTTACGAGCTTTACACGCAGCTTCCGGAAAACCTCCCGCAAAGGGTTATTGGTCTTGCCATGGAGTTAACTTCAAATGCTGATACGATATATGGAAAGGTAAAAACGATTGAGAGTTATTTAAGAAATAATTACATATATACTC
>DATCLI010000194.1:0-3810 GCA_036563955.1 Clostridia bacterium
GTATGATGTTATGCTGTGGACCCCTACAATGCTCTATGCGAATAAAACGGTGCCGTTTGCCGCTGATTTTATTAAAAACCTTTATATAAAAGACGGAAAACTGAAAGGTGAAATAACAAATACAACTCAATTTGATTTACTTGATGCGGTAATCGTAATCGGCAGCAATATAATTCCCGTGGGAGATATTTACGCGGGGGAAACCCTCCCCTTGGATATTCCCTTTGGCGGGAACAGGGTGTATAAGCGTCCTGAAGAGTATCTCGACAACGAATTTTGCCGAAGCGGTTATTCTAAAATAAGCGATTATCCCGAAAATTACGCGGAACTGATGAAAAACCGGCGCATATTTGAAAATGTTATATACGAGTTGTTTAACAACATACAGGGCAACAGCAGGTTTATGCTTCTTGCAAGAAATGAGCAGGAAATTGACTACGGTATTGTTATAAACGGGAAAGAACCGCAGAAATACAGCCAGTCCCTTATCAGGGTTGACAGCAACCTTGAGTTTAAAGCGGGCGAAGAAATAGAAATACCCGGAGGTATAATAACTCCGTCATATTATCATACCGGTGAAGTGGGATGGTATGAAGGAGTGAACGGTATAAGGATAAACAATACCGGCCAGATGGAATTTGGATTTACGCTTCCTGAAAATCTTGATGTTGCCGAAATGCGTTTATTTGTCGAAGGATACATGCCATTGTATATGAAGTACCGCATGGTAGAACAAGCCAATGATAAATATGAATTTGAAGTGTTGAAAAACGAATACGAGTATTACCTGTATAATACCGAAACATACAAGTGGGATGAGATTGAAAACGATACGACAATAACTGAAAAACCGGGGAAATATATCGGAACGGGCAGAGAGGTCAGAATAATGATAAAAGTCGTATCATTGGCGCAGGAGAATAAGGATTTGGATTACGAGCAGGGCATTTACAAGGAATACATGCGGGAACTTTTAATCGTACCTGAAATAAGCCTGAAGGGGGTGGCAAAATGAAAAATGTAATGGTCCGCACGGAAAACCTTACAAAAAGGTATAAAAACACTCTGGCCGTAGACACATTGAGCATGGAAATAGATAAAGGAGAAATTTTCGGTTTTGTTGGTGCGAACGGCGCCGGGAAAACGACAACAATGCGGATTATTGCAGGGCTGCTTGCCCCGACGTCGGGAAGAGTATATGTTGACGGGATCGACGTTTCTAAAAAGCCGCTTCAGGTTAAAAAACAGATTGGATATATGCCTGATTTTTTCGGCGTGTATGATGATTTAAAGGTTTCCGAATACTTGAGTTTTTATGCCGCGATGCAGGGAATAGACAAAAAAAGAACAAATGATCTTGTCGATTCGCTTCTTGAGCTTGTGCGGCTGACACATAAAAGGGACGCGTATGTTGACACGCTGTCCCGGGGGATGAAACAAAGGCTTTGTCTCGCACGAAGCCTTATCCATGACCCTAAATTCCTCATACTTGATGAACCGGCATCAGGGCTTGACCCGAGGGCAAGGGTTGAAATGAAGGAAATCCTAATGGAACTTGCGACAATGGGGAAGACAATACTGATAAGCTCGCATATTCTGCATGAACTTTCGCAGATATGCACGTCAATAGGGATTATTGATTCGGGAAAGCTTATAGCGTACGGCTCGGTGCGTGAGATTTCGGACCGAATGTCGCATTCGGGAAAGCTGAAAATAAAGGTTTTGTCTGATGAGGAGGAAGCGGTAAAAGTGCTTCTCGAAATGCCCGGAATAAAATCGGTGTCGTCCGCTGCGGGAATAATTGACGTGGATGTAGTCGGACGGGACGACACATACGCTGAAATTCTTAAAATGCTTGTTGAAAAAGGAATTAAGGTAATATCATTCCAGCCGCAGGAGGGTTCCCTTGAATCCGTATTCATGCAGCTTACCGAAGGAGGAAATGGAAATGATAGTTAATCCGATAATGCAGAAAGATTTGAAAACAAAGCTGCGCGGGTGGCGTTCGACGATATTGATATGCTGCTATGTAACGCTTTTAACAGGCATTCTTTTCTTATACTTCGCCAGCAGTAATATGTTTAATCCGGTATCGTTTCAGTCTTTTAATCCGAGAATGGCAATAGACGCTTATAATATCCTCATTACTTTCCAATTCGCGCTTTTGTTTATTGCGGTGCCTGCGATTACGGCCGTTTCAATAAGCAGCGAGAGGGAGCGCCAAACCCTTGATTTAATGCTTGTAACGGCGATACCCGCTCGAAGGATTATCCTCGGTAAAATAATGGTTTCAATTGCGCACACCATGCTTCTGCTTGTTGCGTCGCTGCCCGTTATCGGAATAGTGTTTTTCTTCGGCGGCATAGGCTTTGCCGATATAGCGAAGCTGCTGCTGTTCTATTTGTTAACGGCGTTTTTTGTCGCGTCATGCGGCGTGTTTTTCTCTACAATATTTAAAAGGAATATTACATCGATAATAGTAACATATATATTCCTCGGACTTGTTACATTCGGCCCGTTTATAGGTTATTTGATCTTTGTCCTGCTTAAGCAGCGTATGATCGGCGGCGGTTACACTCCAATCTACAGGGATTTTGTAAAATGGCTTTTTCCATCGCCCGTTTTCGGGTATATATCATTTTATTTCGGCTCGTATGGGGGATTCGGCATATACGGAGGATATATATTCGGGATATCGGATATTCAGCGGGAAATTGATATGCTTCTCGCGGCGGAAACGGGTTTATGGAAATATATGCATCCGTGGATTGTAAACGGACTGTTCAGCATAATATCATCGGTAATACTGATATTTTTCAGTACGCTGGCATTAAACCCTGTAAAAAGAAAACATTAAGGGGTAGAGTATGAAAATAAAATACCCGCATAGAAAGCTGTATTCACTTAAAAGAAAAATGCACTTTTGTATTTGGCTCAAAGCGCTGTTTTTTTCGCTCGCCGCAGCGGGCGTATTAGCGCTTCTGGTATCCTTTTTGTCGCTTTTTATCGTAATCCCGTTTGTTCGCATAAAGTTGCTTTATACACTCGCGGCGGGCGCCGCTGTGTCGGTTATCGCGGCTGTCATTCTTACACCGCGTAAAAGACAGGTGTTAATTGCCGCTGACAGTCTTGGCCTTAACGAACGTGTTATCACGGCATGGTATCTAAAGAATGATGATTCACCTGTTGCGGAGCTGCAGCGCCGTAATATGAAAGCGGCTGTTGACGCTATTGATTTTAAGAAGGAATATAAAGCAGATATACGGTACCGGTTTTTAATTGCGGCTGTGGTGCTATTCCTGTCGGCGTACATTGTTTCTATCTTCCCCGGAAGGGTAGAGCGGCAGACGCTTATAAGGGAAGCATTGATAACCGAGATGAAAAAACAGGAAAAGAATATTGAAGAAAAACTGGATGAACAAAAGGAAAAGCATCCCGAGCTTACCGAGGATCAGTTAAAAAAACTCGAGGAAGCGCTAGAGAGGCTGAAAGATGAATTCAAAAAGGCAAAAACGGAAGAAGACGCGCTTAAGGCTTTGGCGCAGATGGAAAATAAAATGAAAGAGCTTCAGTCCGCGGACGCCCTGAAAGACATTCAAGCACTGATCGACGCTTTATCCGGTTCGTCTTTAACCTCCGAACTTGCGGATGCTTTGAATGAAGACGATAAAAACTTGCTGGAGCAGGCGCTTTCGAAGCTGATGTCCGAAATTGAACAGGAAGGAAAAAAGCAGGAACTCGCGGAGATTCTCGAACAGGCGCTGGAAAACATGCCTGCCGGTTCGATGTTCGCCGAGTCAGTTGAGGAAT
>DATCLI010000195.1:0-2325 GCA_036563955.1 Clostridia bacterium
GTTGAGTACTGCGGCAACTTCTATGGAACACCGAAAGCGTATGTTGAAGAGCAGTTGAAAGAAGGCCGTATTGTTCTTCTTGAAATCGAGGTTAAGGGGGCCTGCAGCATTAAAAAGCAGTATCCCGAATGCGTATCGATATTTATTGCTCCGCCTGATCTTGATGAGCTTAAGAAACGGATAATAAACAGGGGAACGGAACCCCTGGACGTGATTGAGGAAAGAATGCGAAGAGCGGAAAAGGAAATGGAGCATATATCGGAGTATGACTATGTTGTTATAAATGACACAGTAGAAAATTCTTCTAATAAATTGCTTAAGATATTGGAACTTGAAATTGAATCGGCAAACAAAAGAACAAGTTAAAACCAATGATTATACATCCCGGTGTTTAAAATTTTTATCAGCTTCCATATTGGTTTTATACGGTATAAAATAAAGCATGATGATTTTAGGATGAATGCGACAATAAATAAACAGGGAGTGATATTGTTATGATAAGACCTCCGATATCGGAACTGCTTAAAAAAGTCGATAACCGTTATACACTTGTTATTGCAACGGCAAAAAGGGCACGTATGCTGACCAATGGAGCCCAGCCGCTTGCCGTGACAAAATCAAATAAGGATGTGACAATAGCTATAACGGAAATAAAGGAAGGTAAAATTAAATACCGGTATAACCGCAAAGGCGAGAATTCCAAACAAAATGAAAATGAAACCGGTAAAAACCTTGAAAAAACAGATTTGAATGAACCCTTAGATGAAGATAAACATGAATATGAAGATGCATCCGATGAAATTCAACAGTACAAAATCCCGAAGAATAACGAGCCTGAAACTGCCGATATTCAGACGGAGAGCATGTGAAGCGAATACGGGAGGAAAAACAAATGGCTTTTGAAAAAACAATGGAGAAAATAGTTGCTCTGGCAAAAAACAGGGGGTTTGTTTTTCAGGGTTCGGAGATATATGACGGACTTGCAAATACCTGGGATTACGGTCCGCTCGGAGTAGAGTTTAAAAACAATATAAAAAGGCTTTGGTGGAAAAAATTCATACAGGAAAGCCCGTATAATGTCGGGGTCGACTGTGCGATATTGATGAACCCGATGGTTTGGGTTGCATCCGGCCATGTGGGAGGCTTTTCTGACCCGCTCATTGACTGCCGGCAGTGTAAAACAAGGCATCGCGCCGACAAGCTTGTTGATGACTGGAATAAGAAAAACGGGATCAATATGATTGTTGACGGTCTTAGCGATGAAGAGTTGTCAAAATATATTGCGGAAAAGAACATTGGATGCCCGGACTGCGGCGGCCATAGTTTTACGAATATACGCAAATTCAATCTTATGTTTAAAACCTTTCAGGGTGTTACCGAGGATTCAAAAAATGAAATATATTTAAGGCCGGAAACCGCCCAGGGTATATTTGTCAACTTTAAGAACGTTATGCGTTCAACGCGCAGGAAGATACCTTTCGGGATCGGGCAGATCGGAAAATCCTTCCGCAATGAAATTACGCCGGGAAATTTTACATTCAGAACGCGCGAATTTGAGCAGATGGAACTCGAGTTTTTCTGTGAGCCCGGCACGGACCTGGAATGGTTTGTTTACTGGAAAAATTTCTGCAGGGATTGGCTGCTGTCATTAAATATGAAGGAAGAAAACATCAGGCTGAGGGATCATTCAAAGGAAGAGTTAAGCCATTACAGCAACGCTACAACCGATATTGAATATAAATTCCCGTTCGGCTGGGGGGAACTCTGGGGTATAGCCGACAGAACGGATTTTGATTTAAAACAGCATATGGAATATTCGAAAGAAGATTTAAGCTATTTTGATCCGGTTACAAACGAAAAATATATTCCATACTGTATCGAACCTTCTTTAGGCGCTGATCGCGTCGCGCTCGCCTTTCTGTGTGATGCTTATGACGAGGAAGAAATAACGGAAAACGACGTGCGGACGGTGCTTAGATTCCATCCTGCGGTGGCTCCGGTTAAAATAGCTGTGCTGCCGTTATCAAAGAAACTTGGCAGCGAAGCTTATGAAATTTACAAAGAATTGACCGTGCATTACGTATGCGAATATGATGAGACGGGAAGTATCGGTAAACGGTACCGCAGACAGGATGAGATCGGTACGCCTTACTGCGTCACTTATGATTTTGATTCATTGGAAGATAAACAGGTAACAATAAGAGAAAGGGATTCGATGCAGCAGGTCAGAATTCCGATTGAACAGTTAAAAGATTTCTTCACCGGAAAGTTTGAACTGTAACGAACGCAAGCTATTTGAAAAACTATTATACAATAGTTCAATAA
>DATCLI010000196.1:0-8139 GCA_036563955.1 Clostridia bacterium
GTTTTACGCTGATCAAATGCTGTTCCACTTCTCCCTGGAACCTCGTATCTTTAACAATGCTTGAATTGTTGCATATTCTCCTTAAAAACAGAACTGTTTGAAGCAGGAGATTAATAAAAGAGCGCGCAGCCGGTATACTGAATTTGCGGCAGGCCTCAATCAATACCTCGGTTTCCGCGGTAAGCCTTACCGCCTCATCTTTTTCAAGAAAACCCGTTAATCCTTTCAATGTATTAAAGCTGCAATAAACAGAATTCAGATATTCCGCATTTTCAGGATCAACCTCAAGGTTAACAAGTTCGAGCTCAATTGAGTCAAGTGTTTCCAGGATCTCCTGAATAAAATCATTGATATAGTTTTCTTTGATTTGATTCAATTCAATATCAATGCCGCTGTTAATCTTATGGGAATTTGCCTGATTGTCATGTTCCATAAATATACAACCTTTCTATTTTAATCTGGGTTTTTGCAGCATCAGCTTGTACACATAACAAATACTGCAGTATGATTTTAGAACATAATCAAACAGCATTTCCCCTTAATAATTCATATGAATTCCAGCCAAACCTGATTTGCGTAATCCAATCCTGTTTTGGTCAATCTCAGTATATCTTTGTCTATGTATACAAGTTTTTTCTCTTCCAGAGCATCAATTTTTCTTTTATATTCTTTTAATGTTTCACTGCCAAACTCGCATTCGAGCTTTTTCAGAGATATACCATCCGTAAGCCTGAGCCCAAGAATAAACCTTTCGGACAGCCGTTCCTCATCATTAATTGTTTGAGCAGTTACTTCAGGTAATAACCCTCTTTTAAGTATTTTAATGTATTCGACAGGATCCGTCAAATTTGAACATCTGATATTGCGATAAAATGAATGCGCAGCCGCTCCAAACCCTAAATACGGTTTACATAACCAATATTTTACATTATGCCTGCATTCAAAACCCGGTTTGGAAAAATTGGAAATTTCATAATGCCTAAAACCGTTGCTGCCCAATTTTGCAATCGCATATTCATACATTTGCCTTTCCAGTTCATCATCCGTAAACGTTAATTCCCCACTTTCGCGCATTTGGAACCAGGGTGTATTCTCTTCAATTTCAAGGCTGTAACATGACACATGCGTAATATCTGCGCTTAATACCGTATCTATTGTTTCAACCCAGTCTTCCATCGTCTGAGTAGGAATACCAAATATTATATCGGCATTAATATCGGCAAAACCATATTTTTTTACCAGATCAACACAATCAACAAACATATTCTTTGTATGAATACGTCCCATGAATTTTAAAAGCCGGTCCTGCGCGGCCTGAAATCCTATGCTTATCCTGTTGAATCCAAGCTGCCGGTACACTCTCGCTTTTTCATCGGTAACGGTTCCCGGATTAACCTCCAAAGTCATTTCAGCATCTTCGGAAACGTTGAATAATTTTTTTAATGTATCTATTATTAATGAAAGGTCCGAAACGGCAATTACAGAAGGTGTCCCTCCTCCAATAAAAACCGTGTCCGCAGACACAGAGCCGAATTTTTCTCTCGCAAGCTCCATCTCTTTGCACAGGGCGAGGGCATAATCGCCGAACAGATCTTCCATACCGGCAAATGATGGGAAATCACAGTAATTGCACTTTTTAATACAAAAAGGTATATGGATATATATTCCGACCTTTTCAGCATCATTCATTTCTTCATGCCTCTTTGAATTAAATATCCCCGGAAAATCGCGAAATTCTAACTCTTCGTCTTGTATTGCAACAGGTATCTTACGCATATAAGAGTTGAAATCATCCCTCGTATCATCCAATCATGTGTCCAGCTTCAATACACTCATAAACGCTTCCTGCGGAAGTTCTATGCTCCCTATCTGCCTCATTCTTTTTTTGCCTTCCTTTTGCTTTTCAAGCAGCTTCTTCTTTCGGGTTATATCCCCGCCGTAACATTTTGCCAAAACGTCCTTCCTATAGGCTTTCACGGTTTCGCGCGCAATTATCTTTGAACCTATACAGGCTTGTATCGGCACCTCAAACATTTGCCTCGGGATAGCTTCCTTCAGTTTTTCCGCTATTTTTCTTCCGCGGGTATAAGCCTTGCTATTATGGACAATAAATGACAGTGCGTCTACAATTTCCCCGTTAAGACGGATATCGAGTTTCACAAGATCGGATTTTTGATACCCCTTAAATTCATAATCAAATGAAGCATAACCCCTGGAGCGCGATTTCAAAGCATCGAAAAAATCATATACTATTTCATTCAGCGGCATGTCATAAGTAAGAATGGTACGTTTCTGGTCAATATACTCCATCCCGATATAATTACCTCTGCGCTCCTGGCATAACTCCATAATACTTCCTACATATTCGGCCGGTGTCATAATTGAGGTACGGACAATCGGTTCCTCCATCATCTCAATTAAACCGGCATCCGGAAAATTGGTAGGGTTATCTATCATTCCGACTTCGCCGTCAACAGTTGTAATGCGGTATATTACACTCGGCGCGGTGGTCACAAGAGCAATATCGTACTCACGTTCAAGCCTTTCCTGTATTATTTCCATATGCAAAAGGCCTAAAAAGCCGCATCTGAAACCAAATCCAAGCGCGGCTGATGTTTCTGGCTCAAACAACAGCGACGCGTCATTTAACTGGAGTTTTTCAAGTGCTTCCCGCAAATCATCATATTCAGCGCCGTCTGCCGGATAGACGCCGCAAAACACCATTGAAACAGCTTTTTTATAGCCGGGAAGAGGTTCACTCGCCGGATTTGAGGCAGATGTTACCGTATCTCCGACATGCGTATCCCTTACATTTTTTATGCTTGCACATATATAACCCACTTCACCCGATAAAAGGCGTTCTGCCGGAATCAACCCTCCCGGCTTGAAATATCCCAATTCGGTTATTATAAATTTCTTTTTTGTATGCATCATAAGGATTTCCTGGCCGACGTCTACGCTGCCTTCCATTATCCGGACATGGGCTATAACGCCTTTATAATTGTCATAAATCGAGTCAAAAATTAAAGCCCTTAACGGGGCGTCTTCGTCGCCCTTTGGATATGGTATTGTTTCAACAATTCTTTCAAGAACGGCCTCAATATTAATCCCGTTCTTTGCGGAAATAAGGGGCGCCTCACTGCAGTCAAGACCAATTATATCCTCTATTTCACGTTTTACCTCATCAGGCCTTGCCCCGGGAAGATCTATTTTATTGATAACCGGAAGGATTTCGAGGTTATGCTCCAGTGCCAGGTATACATTTGCAAGCGTCTGGGCTTCAATGCCCTGGGAGGCGTCTACGACCAAAACAGCCCCTTCGCAGGCGGCAATGCTTCTTGAAACTTCATAATTGAAATCGACATGGCCGGGTGTGTCAATAAGATTAAGGATATATTCGTCGCCGTTCTCATCCTTATATATCATACGCGCGGCCTGAGCTTTAATAGTAATTCCGCGTTCCCTTTCCAAATCCATCGTATCCAGAACCTGCTCTTCCATTTCACGTTCGGTGAGAACGCCCGTTTTTTCCAGGAGCCTGTCGGCAAGCGTCGATTTCCCGTGATCAATATGCGCTATTATGCAAAAATTCCTTATTCGCTTTTGCCTTTCGCTTATCATCGCATTACCCCGTTTTTTGGATAGTATTATTGAATAATATACCACAGGGTCTCAATGCTGCACAATACATCATTTTTAAGCTTACTTCGCGAATTGCAGAAAACCAGCGGGTGATTACGGGTCTAGCCATTGCTGCCGCGTTCCGGTGGGTACGCGGCTCTGATTCGGGGGCTTTCGGTGACGCCGGGCGACATGCTCCAGCGCCATACTGCCTACAGGTAAGTTTGGAGCGGGTTAATGAGCGACCCGGGATATGGAGACCTCTGTTCAAAAAAAATACGGGCTTAAAGCGTGTTATCGTTATGTGCTTTGTCGCCCAAGGAAACGAAACACCCAAAGCAGGACCCGCGGGAATAGTGTTCGGCGAACTATTGTACAATAACGGAAACAAGGAGCTTCATTTGCAAGAGCTATACAGTTCAGCTCGGGCAAGTCGAAACTCGCAAAAATGCTTTGAAATATTTTTGTATGAAGCATTTTTGCTCAAACAGTCGACTTGCTTATCCTCGCTCTGACTGTATATCTCTAAGCTGCATTTTCGCTATAGTTTCCTTTTATTGTACAATAGTTCCTCATAATTACTGCGCTGATTCAACCAGATAACCAGCGGGTGGTTTTAATTCATACCGAGCATTGTATCGATGAAAATGCCGTATCCGCGGGAAGGGTCATTTACAAGAACATGCGTAACAGCTCCTATTATTCTGCCATTCTGGATAATCGGGCTTCCCGACATCCCCTGTATGATTCCGCCTGTCTCACCAAGAAGTCTCGGATCGGTTATTTTCAGGATCATGCTTTTTGGCCCCGACAGATTTTTTCTCGCAATTTTTTGAATTTCGACACTGAATTCTTCAATCTCTTCGCCGTGTATATTGGAAAGAATATGTGCCGGTCCTTCCTTTATAACACTTCTCGTTCCGATAGGATACTTTTTACCGGTCAAATCCTTCAACGCGTCGCTTCTGATTTTTCCATACACCCCAAAAGCCGTATTCCAGTATATATCGCCGATAACCTCGGGACTATCCAGAAAATCGCCCTGCAGTTCTCCCGGTGTTCCCTGCATACCCTTCCTAATACCGTAGACGGACGATTTTAACAATTCTCCCTTCAGGACCGGCATCATTATTCCTGTATCAATATCGGTTATGCCATGCCCAAGCGCTCCGAATTTTCCTGTTTCCTCTTCAATATATGTCAGCGTTCCAATTCCGGCGGTACTGTCCCTTACCCAGATCCCCAGCCGGTATTTGCCGTCTTCGACACACTGCGCTGGAGTAACCTGTGCATACATTATCCGGTTGTCATGGATATATTTCAGTTGTACGGGATTTGATCCCGACTGTTCAACTATTCTTAAAAGATCAGTTATTTTCTCTATTTTTTTATTGTTCACTTCAATGATAAAATCCCCCGGCTCCAATCCGGTATCCTTTATCGGTATTACTTCCCTTCCGTCGGGTGTGACCACGCCTGATACGCCGACTACAAGAATTCCCTTTATATACAGTTTTATTCCTACGGTATTACCGCATACAATAAGTTCCTTTGACGGGATCGCATTTACTTCTATATCCTTTACAGGTACTATGCCGAACAAACTCAGCCGTATTCTTTTCTGGCCGTACTGCGTGCACTCGATTGAGTAAGGCATCGTAAAGGCCGAATTCCTGGCTGCGTCATCGAGTTTTTCTATCCTTATGCCGCTTGTTTGCGCCGATAGCTGCAGCCGAAAAGGAGAAAAAAACTCAACCCGATATTCTTGTCCGGCAAGTACGGTCATTTGATTCGGGGTGAATGCTATCACAGATATAAGAACCGTTACAAGAACAATAAGCAGCAAAAAAACTAATCGAAAAATGTGATTCTTTTTTCTCATTTTACACGCTCCAGTCGGAAATTTTTACGGCAATTCATGCCAGGCGGCTAAATTATTTGCCGTAATTAACCGTGTATTCAAACGATTCATGAACACGGGTGTTCTTAAGTTAACCGAAGCGCAAAAAAATTATGCGAAAAGAAAGCGGATTACAATATACCGCTTCAGACAAATAGTGGAATTTATAGCTGTCGATATTTACATTCCAAGCCAGTTAATCGAATCGAAGGTTTTTAAGAAGCAGTCGGATTTTAAGAAATCATCTTCGTATTTTGAGGAGCATAACATCGGATGCCTTGAAATGTGAAATATTCCCTTTTTTATATGCATCATTCTCTGCTGCGAATGTTTTCCCCAAAGAAACCAATGGCATTCCCTCCGTGAAGATATGTAAGATAAAAGCCGGCAGGAAAAGTCATACCATAAATGCTCATGGCTTCCGGGTACTCCAGGAATGCAGGTAAGTGAGGTATTAAGCAGCAGGACGCCCTGACTCTCCCATGACTCAAACAATTTATCAGGAGGCAGTATCGGTAATTTTCCCGCTTCTATCTCATCTTGAATTTGTCTGAATGAAAGTATATCTTCATACGAAGATATACTGTTATAGTTTTTATGTAAAAGCCTGATTATGTTTTTAAGAGAGACCTGTTTGAAGTTTTGCCGCCATGACGCAAGTCCGCCCACCTCGAAAGCCCTGCCTGTCGCTTTTCCTTTCTGCGGATACGGATCCTGACCCAGTATAACAACCTTTACATTGTCAAGATTAACCTTCAAAAACCGCAAAACGTTTTCAGCTTCAGGATTAATATTTTCGCCCGTTTCAGCGGCTATTTCGTCAATCATTTTGAAGCCTCCGTCATTTAAAAAACCATACCAGGAACTGTCGATATTTGCCGGAAGCATCTTATTGTTCATCCGCAACTCCTTTCAAAAACCAAACACTGCTGCCGAGGCTCTGCAAAATATTATTACTTCCTGTTTCTTGCAAGCATTTCTATTTTATCCCGTAATTCCGCCGCTCTTTCAAACTCGAGTTTTCTCGCGGCTTCCTTCATATCAGACGTCAATTGCTTAATAATGTCCTCTACGGATTTTTCTTTATATATTTCGCTGAAATCAACCCTGAACGGTGCGCTGTCCTCAGCGACCTTAAGGGTTTCAAGCACATCGTGAACCGATTTTTGTATAGTCTTGGGAGTTATCCCCATTTTTCTGTTGTATTCGAGCTGCTTCAGTCTGCGCCTGTTGGTTTCACTTATTGCTCTTTGCATCGAGTTGGTCATACTATCAGCATACATTATTACTTTTCCGTTCACATTCCTGGCGGCTCTTCCTATGGTCTGTATGAGCGACGTTTCCGAGCGCAGGAAACCTTCCTTGTCGGCATCAAGTATCGCCACAAGCGATACTTCAGGCAAGTCCAGTCCTTCACGCAGCAAATTAATGCCGATAAGAACATCAAAAACCCCAAGCCGCAGATCCCTGATAATCTCCATTCGCTCCAAAGTCTCAATATCCGAGTGCAGATACCGCACTTTTATGTCCAATTCTCTGAGATAGTTTGTCAGATCTTCGGCCATTCTTTTTGTAAGAGTTGTTACGAGAACCCGTTCATTTCGTTCAACGCAGACGCGAATTTCTTCAATGAGGTCGTCAACCTGCCCCTTGACGGGTTTTACTATAACTTCAGGATCAACCAATCCTGTAGGTCTTATTATCTGTTCGACGACTACTTTCGATTTTTCACGCTCGTATCTGCCCGGTGTGGCGCTGACGTAAATTGCCTGATTTACGCGCTCCTCAAACTCGGAAAACATGAGCGGCCTGTTGTCAAAAGCGGATGGAAGGCGGAAACCGTATTCGACAAGCGATTCTTTTCTTGACCGGTCGCCGTTGTACATTGCTCCGATCTGAGGCACGGTCACATGGGACTCGTCGATAACCAAAAGGTAATCTTTCGGAAAATAGTCAATCAGCGTATATGGGGCGCTTCCCGGTTCTCTTCCGCTTATATGCCTTGAATAGTTTTCAATGCCCGAACAGAACCCAACCTCACGCATCATCTCAAGATCATAACGGGTCCGCTGCTCAAGCCTTTGGGCTTCCAGAAGCTTGTCATTTTCCCTGAAATACTTCAGCCGTTCCTCAAGCTCTGCTTCAATTGATTTTACTGCGCGTTCCATTTTTGCCCTTGTCGTGGCATAATGCGACGCAGGAAAAATCGCTGTATATGTTCTCGTCCCTATTATTTCTCCGGTCAGCGGATCTATTTCGGTCAGACGTTCAATTTCATCTCCGAAGAATTCTACCCTTACTACACTCCCCGACGAAGATGCGGGGAATATGTCAAGCACATCTCCTAATACTCTGAAAGTCCCTCTCCTGAAATCTATCTGGTTACGGGTGTACTGTATGTCCACGAGTTTTTTTATTATTTCATCCCTGTCCTTTCGCATTCCCGGTCTCAAGGATAACATTAATTCCGTATAGTCCTCCGGATCTCCAAGACCGTATATGCAGGACACACTGGCAACAATAATGACATCTCTTCTCTCAAACAGCGCTGCTGTAGCAGAGTGCCTGAGGTTATCTATTTCGTCGTTTATCGAAGAATCCTTTTCAATATACGTATC
>DATCLI010000197.1:0-2223 GCA_036563955.1 Clostridia bacterium
CGCCTGTTTTATCCTTGCTGCGGGATTTATCCGCCTTATGGAAACGATCAAAAACGTACGGCAAATCCTCTTCGGGAATCCCTTCCCCGGAATCTGAAACCGAAATCTCAGCTTTGCCTTTTGCCTCTGAAACCGTTACCGATATGTTTCCTCCCTCAGGAGTAAATTTAACGGCATTATGCAAAAGATTTATTATAACCCTTTGTATCGCATCTTTGTCGGCTGAAACATACATTGCTTCCCTTTCGAAATTTGCACGGAAGTTCAGATTTTTGTCCTCCAATTCCTTTTGAAGGTATATCACTCCGATACGGATAACTTCACAAATATCAAACGATGAAACATTTATTTTTAATTCTCCCGCTTCCATTCTTGCTATATCCAATAAATCGCTGACCAGCCGCTGAAGCCTTTTTACTTCATCTTTAACAATATTAAGGTAATCTTTTTGTTTCTCGGCGGGAATAGTTCCATCGAGAATGCCTTCTATAAACCCATTTATCGATGTCATAGGAGTTCTTAACTCATGCGAAATATTCGCTATGAAATCACGACGCATTTTTTCAAGGTTTTCCAGTGTCTCAACCATGTGATTGAAGCTTTCCGCCAATACCGCAACTTCATCATTGCCCGAATAAGACAATTTATTCTGCCATTCCCCCGACGATATCCGCCTTGCGGCAAGCGTCATTTCCTTAAGCGGATTTGTTATTCTTTTTGATAAAAAATAGACGAGGATTATTGAAATCAGTAAAGAAAGAAAAACCGCAGGTATAATAAGCTTCAGTATAGTAGCTCCGGTTTTCTTTATTTCGGGAACAGGCGTATGCATCATTATATTTCCCTGAAAAATACGATTATCAAGTTTTATTTCAGGAAAATAGAACGGTATTTTTACCGTAAGCCACTGCATGCCCGTATCATCAAATAAACCATAAAAAGATCCTGTCTCATGCACAGGCTCCGATGAATTCTTTACCGCAAACTGCTTAGGATCCGCTAACTGATACATACCGTCACTGCTGCGCAGTTTATTTGTAAACTGCTGCGGAATTGCCGAATAAAACAAAATATATCCCTGATCATCCACCACCCATATTAATGATGATGTGTTAATTGCGACCGTTTCAAGCATGCTTCTGAAAACGATTGAAGAAGTCGGATCAAACCGGTTTTCGAGCAAAACCTGCAGTACGGATACTATTCGATTTCCGTATACATCCAGCACTTCAGTGCGCTGCCCGATCACATACCTGTTCAGCGCGGCATTAAACAGAACTGCGGTTAATGTGAAGCATATCAATAATACCGCTATAAAGATAATCATCATTTTATGGAAAATTGTCCGGATCATTACTTCACCTCAAACTTATAGCCGACTCCCCATACGGTTTTCAACTGCCAGTGCGGGTCTGACGGCTCAAGCTTTTCCCTGAGGCGTTTGACGTGAACATCGACCGTTCTCGTATCTCCGTAGAAATCAAAACCCCAGACATTTTCAAGCAATTGCTCTCTTGTAAAAACTTTGTTCGGGTTGGACGCGAGAAAATAAAGGAGCTCAAGTTCTTTCGGCGGGATTTCCATCTCCCTTCCCTGTATACGTATCGTATAATTTGACTTGTTAACCACAAGCCCCGGGAAAATCAACTGCTCCTGATTGCTGTCGAGCCTGTCGTACCGCCGTAAAACAGCTTTTATTCTCGCTACGAGTTCCTTCGGTTCAAAAGGTTTGACAACATAATCGTCGGCTCCCAATTCGAGCCCGAGCACCTTATCGAAGGTTTCGTCGCGTGCGGAAAGCATAATTATAGGAATAGAACTGAATTTCCGTATTTCCCTGCATACCTGCCATCCATCCATACCGGGCAGCATTATATCGAGAATAACCAAATTGGGCGTAAATTCTCTGAAAACCTCCAGGGCTTGCTTTCCGTTATACACGGCACGGCTTTCATAACCTTCCTTTTCAAGGTACAGCGTTATCAACTGGCAAATATTTATGTCATCATCAACAATAAGTATTCGTACTTTAGTATCCATAGCAAACCATTTAATCCCCCAAAACAAGCAAATGATATTTTAAATTTTTCCGCACCGGAAAAAACGCATTTCCAAGCCGGTTTACACTAATTACATAATTAATTATCCATTATTTTTTTACAAATTGCAAGGTAATGAGCATTTGTAGCCCTTTTATTCTTGTTGCCATATGAACTATTGTAC
>DATCLI010000198.1:0-3276 GCA_036563955.1 Clostridia bacterium
GTGTGGAGCCTGCTTTCAGGCATTTTACGTCACCTTTCGGAGTAAATACGAATACTTCGTCGGTAAACAAATCTATCTTGAGGTTTTCCATGAATTCATCCGGGTCCTGCGTTTCTTTCTGCCAATCAAGAAGCTGCCGCAGCCAGGCCAGTTTACTGTCCAAATCGTCATCCTGCTTTTCGCCTTCTTTATATCTCCAATGGGCTGCTATTCCTACTTCCGCAATTCTATGCATCTCCCATGTACGAATCTGTACCTCAAAAGGAATCCCTTCAGGTCCGATAAGGGTTGAATGCAGCGACTGGTACATATTCGGCTTCGGCATTGAGATATAATCCTTGAACCTTCCCGGTATCGGTTTATACAGTTCATGCACAAGGCCGAGAACAGCGTAACAGTCTTTAACCGTATCGACAATTACACGTATTGCGAACAAATCATATATCTGTTCCAAATCCTTATTCTGATTTATCATTTTGGTATATATACTGTAGAAATGCTTCGGCCTGCCCTCAATATGCACTTCAATGCCAAGTTCTTTTGCTTTTTCTGAAACGTTATTTATTATCCTGTTAATGTATTCTTCGCGCTCCTTGCGCTTTTTTGCTATTTTGTCGACAAGATCATAATATTTTTTCTCATCCAGATAACGCAAGCTCAGATCTTCAAGCTCCCATTTTATTTTGTAAATACCAAGGCGGTGTGCCAGGGGAGCGTATATATCAAGCGTTTCACGCGCTATCTCAAGCTGTTTTTCTTTTGGTTTGAATTTTAAGGTACGCATATTGTGAAGGCGATCGGCAAGTTTAATAATAATAACGCGTATGTCCTTTGACATCGCGAGGAACATTTTGCGAAAGTTTTCGGCCTGAACTTCCTGTTTTGTAGTATATGGAAGCTTAGTGAGCTTTGTCACTCCGTCAACGAGATCAGCGACTTCCTGCCCGAAATGTTTTAACGTTTCTTCATAGGTAAGATTGGTGTCTTCGACGGTATCATGCAGTATTCCCGCTACAATCGTCGTTATGTCCATTTCCATATCCGCAAGTATAATGGCAACCTCAAGCGGATGCGTAACAAAAGGATCTCCGGAACTTCTTTTTTGACCTTTGTGCGCTTCCATCGCAAAACGGTACGCCTTTTCAATCGGTTCCGAATTCAAATCCTTGCCAATATACTCCAGTTTTTTCAAAAGCCTGTTGTACTGCTCAATCATGAAACCACCGTCATTCATCCACCGCCTGCTGCAATGACATTAAATATGAATACAGCGCCGAATCTTCAAGTGAAGCTTTTTTGGTTGATTTCAAAATACGCACGCCGTATTCTCCTCCTGTTAAACAGGAAAAACAAATGATACCCAACTGATCCAATACAATCATTCCTGCTAACAGTTTGAAGTAATTCATTTTTATTTTACTCCGGCTCAATTCTTCAGCAAGGTTAAATAGCTCGCCGTCGGTAAAAGTTCTTGCACCGGACTTGCAAAGAAAACGGTACAAGCTTTTAAGGTCTTCCCTTGAAAGCCTTATATCATCGCGGTTTACCTTATGATTATTGATAACATTATAAATCCAATCGCATTTATGATCAAGACATGCGACTTTTTCAGCCGCTTTCACAAATATCCTGTTCATTAAAAGACTTTTTTCCGCAGTTCTTATAGCCTTGACAAAAAGACGAAATTCAGCCTTTTTCATGAATTTGTCAATTCCAATTGAAAAAACCAAATCTATATCTTTATACAAACATATACAGGGTTCCAGCTCTCCCATTCCGAAACATATCGCTTTATATTTAAAACCGTTCGAACAAAGACTGAGTGTCAAATGCTCCCCGTTATCGCCGATACGTTTTTTATTCAGGACCGTCACACTTTTGATACTGAACAATGGAGGTTCGTTCCCTTCGCCGAAAGGAGCCAATGCCATTATTGCTTTTGCGGCTTCAAGATTTATTTCACCCGGTTCGGCCTCGGCATCTATGTTAATAGTCGGGATCATTGATAAATCCGTGCCGCCCGCGTACTCGTTTATCCTGCGGCGGAATTCATTTATGCCGCACGCTCTCATCGTTATCCCGCCCGCCTGTTTATGCCCGCCGTACTTTATGAACAAATCCGCGCAGTATTCCATTGCCGAATATATATTAAACCCATCTATGCTTCTTGCCGAGCCTTTAGCAATATCACCGGATACGGAAATAACAAAACACGGTTTATAATACCGTTCGACGAGCATTGAAGCAACAATTCCAATAACTCCGTGATGCCAATCCTCGCCCTGAACCACTAGTACTTTTTCGGAAGAGTATCCGCTGTCTGATTCTATTGCTTTGATTGCCTTTTCATATATCTCTTCCTGGATTTTCTGGCGTATTGCATTTTCTTCATTAAGCTCTTTGGCCAGTTTTTCGAGCAGCAGTTTGTCCTTTTCCGTTAACAGCCTGACTGCCCTTGCGGCATCACCCATCCTGCCCGCCGCATTTAATCTTGGAGCAAGTATAAACGCAAGCTTTCGCGAATCGACATCTTTCATTCCGGAGACATCCATTAACGCGAGAATTCCCGGGTTAGGGCAGCGCTTCATTTTTTCAATTCCTGCCCATACAATGATCCTGTTCTCTTCCGTAATGCTGACAACATCGGCCACTGTGCCCAATGCCGCAAGATCAACATAATCAAAATACCTGTTCCCCATATTAAGCTTTTCGCACAAAGCCTGCACTATTTTGAACGATATCCCGGCGCCGCAAAGATGCTTAATCGGGTACAGGCTGTTTTCCAGATTCGGGTTAATAACGGCATAGGCTTCCGGAATTTTGCCTGGGACGGGCAAATGATGATCGGTGATTATAAAATCCATTTTCCGGTTTTTTTCCGCAAGCTTTTCAACGATGCTGTCTATCCTTTCTTTCGACGAGATTCCGCAGTCAACCGTCAGCATCAGGCCGAAACTTCCGTTGGAAAGATAGTCGGCCGCTGTTTCAGATATTCCATAACCTTCGTCAACCCTGTCGGGAATATAGTAAGATACATCAACCCCAATCGAACTTAAAAAACCAAACAGGATAGATGTGGCGGTCACTCCGTCCGCATCATAGTCCCCGTAAATTATAACTTTTTCTCGTTTGTCCCTTGCCTCAATAATTCTTGATACTGCCTTGTCCATATCCGGAAGCAAAAAAGGATCATTAAGGTTTTTAACAGTTGGTTTTAAAAATGACATTATCTGTTCGGTATCATATAATCCCCTTTTTATCAGCACTTTTGAAAGC
>DATCLI010000199.1:0-4516 GCA_036563955.1 Clostridia bacterium
ATACAATAGTTCAATAAGTGGCGTCTGAACAGCAGTTTTTGGATTTTTTTGTTGTTAGAAATTTTTACATATGTTATTATGTTTTTTGGCAGTAAACAGGAAATATTTTTGTTGCCTGATAAATTATCTCTTTTTTATATCATAAGATGCAGGAGGAAAATAATATGGCAAAATATGTATATTTATTTAACGAAGGCGATGCGTCAATGCGCAATCTGCTCGGCGGAAAAGGCGCAAATCTTGCCGAGATGACCGGTCTGGGTCTGCCGGTTCCACGAGGCTTCACTGTCACAACGGAAGCCTGCACACGTTATTATCAGGACGGAAAAGTTATTTCAAAAGAAATTGAAGACCAGATTTATAAAGCTCTTGTAAAAACAGAAGAAATCGTCGGTAAGAAATTCGGAGACCCCCAAAACCCGTTTCTTGTTTCGGTGCGTTCCGGCGCCCGTGCATCAATGCCGGGTATGATGGATACTATTTTAAATCTCGGGCTGAATGACGAAGTTGTTGAAGGGCTTGCGGCATTAACTCAGAACCCGCGCTTTGCTTATGACAGCTACAGGCGCTTTATTACAATGTTTTCAGATGTTGTTATGGAAATAAACAAATCTGAGTTCGACAGAATAATGGACGAGATGAAAGAAAAGAAGGGTGTTGTACATGATACGGAATTGGATGCGTCCGATTTAAAAGAGCTTGTTGCGAAATATAAAGAACTGTATCTTAAAATAAAAGGTGTACCTTTTCCCCAGGATCCGAGAATTCAGTTAATGGAAGCCGTAAAAGCTGTTTTCAGATCATGGGATAACCCCCGTGCTATCGTATACAGGCGTTTGAATGATATCCCTTCCGATTGGGGCACTGCCGTAAACGTACAGGAAATGGTGTACGGTAATATGGGAAATGATTCAGGTACAGGTGTTGCGTTCACAAGAGATCCGTCGACAGGTGAAAAGAAGCTGTACGGCGAGTTTCTTATGAACGCTCAGGGTGAAGATGTTGTTGCGGGGATAAGGACGCCTCAATCCATTGACAAATTAAAAGAAACAAATTCTGAAGCTTACAACCAGTTTATTGAAATTGCTGAAAAACTTGAAAACCATTACCGCGATATGCAGGATATGGAGTTTACGATTGAACGCGGCAGGCTGTTTATGCTCCAGACAAGAAACGGTAAAAGAACGGCGACTGCTGCGCTTAAGGTAGCTGTTGATCTCGTGAATGAAGGTATGATTACGAAGGAAGAAGCATTAATGAAGGTTGACCCGAAACAGCTTGATTCTCTCCTTCACCCACAGTTTGAATCCAAGGCTTTGAAAAATGCTGTTCCAATAGCGAAAGGGCTGCCTGCGTCTCCCGGAGCTGCAACCGGTAAGATTTACTTTACAGCGGAAGAGGCGGTGGAAGCGTTTGAAAAAGGCGAAAAACAGGTTATTTTAGTCCGTTTGGAAACATCACCGGAAGATATTGAAGGCATGCACATTTCCCAGGGTATATTAACAGGACGCGGAGGCATGACGTCGCATGCGGCTGTCGTCGCCCGCGGAATGGGAACATGCTGTGTTGCCGGGTGCGGAGAAATCAGAATTAATGAAGACAGCAAATACTTTATTGATAAAAACGGGCGCAGGTATAACGAAGGCGATTGGATTTCACTTGACGGTTCAACCGGAAATGTCTATGGTGAAAAGCTTCCTACAATGGAACCGAAGATGACCGATTATTTCAATACACTTATGCAATGGGCTGATGAAGCCCGCAGGCTTAAAATAAGAACAAATGCCGATACACCTGCCGACGCCGCGCAGGCGTTGAAATTCGGCGCAGAGGGGATAGGCCTGTGCAGGACCGAGCATATGTTCTTTGAAAGCGACAGGATTGGCCCTATGAGGGAAATGATAGTATCGCGTACGGTTGAACAGCGGAAAAAAGCGCTGGCTAAGCTTCTTCCGATGCAAAGGGCCGATTTTGAAGCTTTGTTCAGGGAAATGAAAGGGTATCCCGTTACAATCCGGTTCCTCGATCCTCCGCTGCATGAATTCCTGCCGCAGGACGAGGAGGATATTAAAGCGCTCGCGGACGAAATGGGAATGACATATGATGAGATTAAAGGAGTAATTACAGAACTGCATGAGTTTAATCCTATGATGGGCCATAGAGGATGCCGCCTTACGGTGTCTTATCCCGAGATTGCCGAAATGCAGACAAGGGCGATAATCGAAGCCGCAATAAATGTCAATAAAGAAGGAATGAGCATCGTACCCGAGATAATGATCCCGCTCGTCGGTGAAGTGAAGGAATTGAAGTTTGTAAAAGACATTGTTGTTTCAACAGCCGACAAAATAATTAAGGAAGCAGGCGTAGAGATGAAATACCTGGTCGGTACGATGATAGAAATCCCAAGGGCGGCCATTACAGCCGATCAGATTGCCGAAGAAGCCGAATTCTTCTCATTTGGCACAAATGACCTCACTCAGATGACATTCGGTTTCAGCCGTGACGATGCAGGAAAATTCCTTGAAGAGTATTACAACAAAAAGATATATGAATTCGATCCGTTTGCGAAGATTGACCAGGTCGGTGTTGGTTCTCTTGTAAAAATTGCAGTGGAGAAAGGACGGAAAACCAGGCCGAATATTAAACTCGGAATATGCGGAGAGCACGGCGGCGATCCGTCATCGATTCAATTCTGTCATGATGTCGGATTGGATTATGTATCATGTTCACCGTACAGGGTACCGCTTGCAAGGCTTGCGGCAGCCCAGGCGGCAATTAATTCAAAAAAGTAAAAACAATAAAATGCGGGCAGGGCGCAAACCCTGCCCATTTTGCTTCCGCAAGCGCACAGGCCACCTGCTGTGTTTTAGCATATTTTCCGGTTATAGAGCCTTGGCAAAAGTGCTTGACACGGCATGAGAAATGTGCTAAACTAAAACCTGCTTTCCATATAGGGCTTTTTTTTATGTGTAAAATTTTATTCGCAGCGACAGCTCAATTTTTGAAGGGAATGGATCGTTTTCTTCAGTCAAACAAGCGTCGCAGAGACTTCTCCGTTATATTTCGAAATACTTGGGAATGCAGAATAAAAATAACTCATAAATAAAAGCGGTTTGATTGATATGGAAAATTGCGGTTGGCAGCAGTTTTAACGCATATGAGGGGTGTTGCGCAATGAGAGTTAAGATTACATTGGCTTGTACGGAATGCAAGCAGAGAAACTATGATGGAATGAAAAACAAGAAAAACAATCCGGACAGACTGGAAATGAATAAGTACTGCCGATTTTGCCGGAAACATACATTGCATAGGGAAACCAAATAAGTTAAACTGTAACCGGGATATGTTTTCATTTCGGAATAATGCAAAAACATATATTTGACTGGGAGATGTTTTAAATGGCCGAACAGAGCAAAAAACCCAATATTTTTCAAAGACTTGTCAGGTTTGCAAAAGAAGTACGGGCCGAATTAAAGAAAGTAATCTGGCCTTCAAAAAACCAGGTTATTAACAACACTATTATAGTTTTAATAACATGCCTGGTTATTGGGGCTATTATTTGGATCCTTGATTTTGCTCTTGGACAGTTGTATACGCTCGTATTTGCATAATACTGCTATTGTACGGTATATCGTAACTGATGCGGTTTCTGTCTTCGTTTATTTGGTTTGGCAGCGTATTGGGATTTGAACCGCTGTATCTTTTTTGCGAAGGAGGGAACAGGAGCGTGCCTCCGAAAAATAATGGCTGAAGAAGCAAAATGGTATGTTGTTCATACTTACTCGGGATATGAGAATAAAGTTAAAGCCAACCTGGAAAAAATAGTGGAAAACAATCCCCATCTGCAGGATTATATAATTGATGTTGTCGTTCCGATGGAAGAACAAATTGAGATCAAGGATGGAAAAAAGAAAGCAACATTAAAGAAGGTTTTTCCCGGGTATGTGCTTGTAAAAATGATAATTAATGATGAATCCTGGTATGTAGTAAGAAATACCAGGGGAGTAACAGGTTTTGTTGGCCCCGGCTCGAAACCTGTGCCGCTGTCGGATGATGAGATAAAGGCGATGGGTGTTGAACAATTTGAAACTGTCGTCGATTATGAGATAGGCGACAGTGTAAGAGTTATTGAGGGTCCGTTGGAAAGCTTTATTGGAACTGTCGAAGAGATAAGCATGGACAGAAAGAAAGTTCGGGTTATGGTTTCTATGTTTGGCAGAGAAACTCCGGTAGAGCTTGAATTTACTCAGATTCAGAAGCTATAAACGGGGATTGGATCAGGTAAAGAATGGTTTTGGTTTCCGCTGTTGACAAAAGCGGAAATTTAAAATAAAATCTGCTTTTAGGCAGACTTTTTTCTGGGAGGTGGACTATTATGGCAAAGAAAATTGTGGGGTTGGTAAAACTCCAAATACCGGCAGGTAAGGCTACGCCTGCTCCACCGGTTGGACCAGCTTTAGGACAGCATAGTGTAAACATTATGAGTTTCTGTAAGGAATTCAATGAAAGAACGGCA
>DATCLI010000200.1:0-3413 GCA_036563955.1 Clostridia bacterium
GTTTACGACTGCAGCAATCTGTCGGACGAATACTACGAACTGATTGGAGACGGCCGTTTTACGGGCGCCCTTGTCGGATTATGCTGCCAGGATACGTCCGGGAGCGGACTGCACGCAGATTTTGATTATTTTATATATAAAGAGGAAGAAGCGACAGATCTATGAACAAAATGTTAAAAAATCTCGTTCTACTGGTAATCGAAACGAAATCGTTATATAATTAAGTGATACTCCCAGCATGAAAAGCTGAATGATGATACTTCAAACAAACAACATTTAATATTTATTTTGAGCGGAGGTTTTAACTTTGGAAAATAAAGAGAAAAACAAGGAAAAGAAGAAAATGACGACCGATATGAAAATATTTACTGCCGTATGCGCGGTTATTGTCATTATTATTGCGGTGGCTATCGTGTATCTTGTGACGCCGAAAGATGTGGCAATAGTCAAAAACGGAAAAGTAACAGCTGACGAGTTCAAATACTATTACAACCAAAACCTGAATTATCTTTTAAATTTTGCCGGCCAGTCCGCTGATCAGGAAACGCTGATTCTTTACGCAAAGCAAACAGCTCTAAGTGATGCAGTCGAGGTAGAATATCTTCTGCAGGAGGCGAAAAAAAACAGTTTTACCGTAGACGCCAGCGAAATTAATGAGCAGTGGAAGACTATGGAAGAAAATATAATAAAAAGTGCCGAAAGTTACGGCGTGTCTGTGGATGAGTTCTGCAAACAGGTGCTTGGAATCGGATTGAATAAATATAAATCGGTATTTAAGGATCAATACATCGCACAAAAATACAGGGAAGAAAAAATTAACAGCGTTCCGGTGAGTGAAGAGGATCTTAAAGCCTATTACGAAGAAAACAAACAATCAATCGATTATGCCAGTGTCAGGCATATCCTGGTAAACTGCGAAAAAGAAGCGGAACAGGCTGTAGAGGAAGAAAAAAGCAAAAAGGCCCAGGATATACTTGACAGGGTTAACAACGGCGAGGATTTTGCCGCACTCGCAGAGGAATTCAGCGAAGATGATGGTTCAAAATATACCGGCGGCATATACCAGGTAAGACAAAACGGGCAGTTTGTCGCCGAATTTGAGCAGTGGGCTTTTTCGCATGAACCGGGAGACACCGGTATCATAAGATCCGAATATGGATTCCATGTTATGAAGCTTGAAGATATTTTAAACACTTTGGAATCACAGCTTGAAATCGTCACGCTTGAATATAAGAACAATATTTACCAGACGGCGATGAATGAAGCATTTACAAACGGCGAGTATAAAATTGAAGTTAAAGAAGGATTTAACGAATTCTGATATACGGCTTTATTATTTACCCTGCTTCCTGACACTGCGGCTTAGTTTTACCAGCCGCAGTGTTTTAACTTTGTCAAGGGAAGTGATTTAAATGCGTATTGAATGTGCTGCGCAGGAAGACCTTAAGGCTTTGCTCGATTTGCAGAAACTGGCATATCAAAGTGAAGCGGAGCTGTGCAACGACTATACAATACCTCCTTTAACACAAACTTATGAAAGCATATGTGAAGATTTTTCAAATATGGACATACTTAAAGCCGTTGATGAAAACGATAATATCATCGGTTCGGTAAGAGCCTGCGAAAAAGAAGGAGTCTGCCATATAGGCAGACTTTTTGTACATCCTGATTATCAAAACATGGGAATCGGCAGGCTATTGATGCAGGAAATCGAGAAACGGTTCAGTTACTGCATAAAGTACGCGCTTTTCACCGGTAAACACAGCATAAAAAACCTGTATTTCTACCAGAAAATGGGATACAAAATAGTCGGTGAAGAACAGCTTAACGATAAAGTTATAATTGTTAACCTTGAAAAAACACGTTAATACTTCGCCGCAGGCAGTTATGCCATAAACATATTAATATCGTCCTCCGCGTTTGTTATGCTCCCTATACCGAACTTTTCAACCAGCACTCCGGCAACATTCGGAGACAGAAATCCCGGCAGTGTCGGACCAAGGTGAATATTCTTAAAACCAAGGTATAGAAGCGCGAGAAGGACAATTACCGCTTTTTGCTCATACCATGCTATATTGAACGCAATAGGAAGCTTGTTTACATCATCGAGGTCAAATACTTCTTTAAGTCTCAGCGCAATAACCGCAAGCGAATACGAATCGTTGCACTGTCCGGCATCCAAAACTCTCGGAATTCCGTCAATCTCTCCCAAATTCAGCTTATTGTAACGATATTTCGCACACCCCGCTGTTAATATTACTGTATCGGCGGGAAGCTTTCCGGCAAAATCCGTATAGTATTCCCTGCTTTTCATCCTTCCGTCACATCCGGCCATTACAAAAAACTTCTTTATTTTTCCGGATTTAACGGCTTCCACGACATTATCGGCAAGGCTTAATACCGTATTGTGGGCAAATCCCCCGACTATTTCACCTTTTTCGATCTCAGCAGGCGGAGGACATTTTTTTGCATGCTCGATAATCGCGCTGAAATTCTTTTTCCCGTCTTTATCTGCGGGGATATGTTTAAGGCCGGAAAAACCTACGACACCCGTGGTATAAACCCTGTCTTTATAGGTGTCCTTAGGAGGTATAAGGCAGTTTGTAGTCATTAGAATCGGGCCGTTAAAGCTTTCAAATTCTTTATCCTGTTTCCACCACGCGTTTCCGTAATTTCCGACAAAATGGCTGTATTTCTTGAAAGCCGGATAATAATTTGCAGGAAGCATTTCTCCATGGGTATAGACATCCACTCCTGTTCCCTCGGTCTGCTTCAGCAGCTCTTCCATGTCCTTAAGGTCATGTCCGCTGATAAGTATACCCGGGTTATTCCTAACCCCTATATTAACTTTTGTAATTTCAGGGTTCCCGTATGAAGACGTATTTGCTTTATCCAGAAGTGCCATTACTTCAACGCCGTATTTTCCGGTTTCCATTACCAAAGCGGTGAGGTTGTCGGCAGTAAGGCTGTCATCAAGAGTTGCAGCCAGCGCTCTCTGTATAAATTCATGTATTTCATCACTGCGAAACCTGAGGATATCGGCATGCTCGGCATATGCTGACATACCCTTTAACCCGTAAGTTACAAGCTCTTTCAATGACCTGATATCCTCATTGCCTGTACTCAGTACACCGATGTTTTCGGCCTTTTGGAGCATTTCTTCCTCGCTGCCGCACTTAAATACCGCCGCGTCATGAAGCTCTTTATCCAGCCGTATTCCGGCTTCGCCGAACTGGTTTTTGATTTGCTCCCTTAACTCAATGCCTTCCTTTATTTTTTGAATAAAAAAATCTTTATCAAAATTCACATTTGTTACTGTTGAAAAAAGCCCTTCAATAATAAATTTATCCGCTTTTTCATTGTTCCGGCCTGCTTTTTTCAGTTTCAAATTGCATATTGACAGACCCTTCAAC
>DATCLI010000201.1:0-3784 GCA_036563955.1 Clostridia bacterium
ATGTCATTTGGCCCAAGCATTGTTTTTATATTATCTATTTCAAGCATGGATATGCCTTTTTTAACATAAACCATTTCATAATAACAGTGACGGCTTTTAGTTCTTGACCAATCAGCATCGGCGTGGCGTTCTATGGAATTGATAACCACGGGCAGATATCCTGAATTATTTATAAACTCTTGCCATGTCTTGGGAAACAGCTCGGTATTCACCCTATCCCTCCTGAATATATTTTATTATGAATTTATTCAGCCTAAACATCAAATCAATAAATTCATAATGCAATGTTCTCGGGTACCCGTTCGAAATCTCTGATTTCGGTAACGGGTGAGGTTATTATAACATGAATTTATTCAGCCGATAACAAAAAGGCACGATATTTAAATATACCGTGCCTCTTAATACCTGTTTCAATGCTACATCATTCCCGGCATTCCGCCGCCCATGCCTCCTCCTGGCATTGGAGGTTCTTTTTCCGGTATATCCGCAACAAGGCCTTCCGTAGTCAGCACCATCGATGCAACCGATGCGGCGTTTTGGAGGGCGAAGCGCGTTACTTTTGCCGGATCGACAATACCTGCTCCAATCATATCCACATAGCTTTCCGTCAGTACATCAAACCCTACTCCGGGTTTGGAGGATTTTACTTTATCTACTATAACGGAACCTTCAAGACCCGCATTTGCCGCAATCTGACGGACAGGTTCTTCAAGGGCTTTTTCAATAATTTTCGCGCCTGTTTTGGCATCTCCCGTAAGAGTTCCCGCTAATTTTGAAACCCTCGGCAGAACATTAATAAACGCGGTTCCTCCTCCTGCCACTATGCCTTCCTCCACGGCGGCGCGCGTTGCTGCGAGAGCGTCTTCAATCCTGTGCTTCTTTTCCTTCATTTCGGTTTCCGTCGCAGCTCCTACCTGGATAACAGCAACTCCTCCCGAGAGTTTTGCAAGCCTCTCCTGAAGTTTTTCACGGTCAAAATCGGAGGTCGTCTCTTCTATCTGCGATTTAATTGATGCAATCCGAGCCTTGATTTCATCCGGATCACCCGCGCCGTCGACAATAATGGTGTTTTCTTTTTGAACAACAACCTTAGCGGCACGCCCCAATTGATTTATTGTGGTTTCCTTAAGATCAAGGCCAAGCTCTTCGGTTATTACCTGTCCTCCTGTAAGAACGGCAATGTCACGAAGCATTTCCTTTCTCCTGTCGCCAAAGCCGGGAGCTTTTACGGCAACACATATAAATGTGCCTCTCAGTTTATTGACGATAAGGGTTGCCAAAGCTTCTCCTTCAACATCCTCGGCAATGATAAGCATCTTTTTGCCCTGTTGGACGATTTGTTCAAGTATTGGAAGAATTTCCTGAATGCTGGAAAGCTTTTTATCGGTAATAAGAATATATGGATCATCGAGAACAGCTTCCATTTTATCGGCATCGGTAACCATATAAGAAGAAATATACCCGCGGTCAAACTGCATGCCTTCGACAACTTCAAGGCTTGTTCCCATAGTTTTGGCTTCTTCAACGGTTATTACTCCATCGTTTGTTACTTTGTCCATGGCATCCGCAATTAATGAACCAATCTCTTCGTCATTTGCGGAAATTGATGCGACTCTTGCTATGTCTTCCTTACCCTTTACTTTCTGGCTGATTTCTTCTATTCCCTTAACAGCCTCTTCAACAGCTTTGCTTATTCCTTTTTTCAGAATCATCGGGTTTGCGCCTGCAGCTACATTTTTCAAACCTTCACGGATTATTGCCTGCGCCAGAAGCGTTGCGGTAGTAGTTCCGTCTCCGGCAACATCATTGGTTTTCGTAGCTACTTCCTTTACGAGTTGGGCACCCATGTTTTCATATTCGTCCTCAAGCTCAATTTCTTTTGCTATCGTCACACCGTCGTTTGTAATCAGCGGTGAACCGAATTTCTTATCAAGAACAACATTTCTGCCTTTCGGACCAAGTGTAACCTTAACTGTATCGGCCAGTTTATTCACACCAATTTCAAGCCCTTTTCTGGCCTCTTCTCCAAAAATAATCTGTTTTGCCATTAATATTCCCTCCCTATTCTACAATCGCAAGGATATCGTTTTGCTTTAATATGGTGTATTCCACACCGTCAATTTTTACCTCGGTTCCCGCATACTTGCTGATTAAAACCCTGTCACCAACCTTTACTTCAATTTTTACTTCATCCGTACCGGGACCAACAGCCTGAACTTCGGCAACCTGGGGTTTTTCCTTTGCAGAACCCGGAAGGACTATTCCGCTTTTTGTGGTCTCTTCAGCTTCAACCATTTTTACCACTACTCTGTCTGCTAACGGCTTAATTTTCATGATATACCCTCCTTATATTTTCCGGCAGCGCCGGGTGTTTAATTTTAATTTACGCACTGAAAACCCTATTCAGCGGCAGCGGTCAAAAGAATTAATAATATTAGCACTCATCCCAAACGAGTGCTAATACAATATTAATATAGAGTTTTGCTTTGGGGCAAATAGTTCTAACCGATATATTCCGCGAAATATCACCTCTGTTGCCAAATATTTTAATATTTCATAACAAATTCTTGAGTTATCTTTAAATATCTCATTATTACATGCACTAATCCCTTTTGTTTATTTAATTTTTAACTTTCAGTATGTAACCCCTGTTTTAATGTGAGCTTTCCATTTTGAAATTATACCGGTTTAAAGAAATTTTCCCATATAAAAACAATAAACAGCATACCTGAATTACTAAGCAATTACTTTCACTGTTTTAAAACAGGAGCAGCATCCCGCTAAATCCGTGCAACTTCGGACTTTTCAGCCGCTTCGGCAACATAACGCGCCACAGATTTTCCAACCCTCGGATCAAAAGGCGTGGGCAGAATATAATCCGGATTCAGTTCACTGTCGCTGACAAGGGAAGCTATTGCTCTGGCCGCGGCAATTTTCATTTCGTCATTAATATCCCGCGCTCTGACATCAAGAGCGCCCCGGAATATCCCAGGAAAGGCAAGTACATTATTTATCTGGTTCGGAAAATCGGATCTCCCCGTTCCTACGACTTTCGCCCCGGCTTCTTTAGCTTCATCCGGCATAATCTCGGGCACGGGATTCGCCATTGCAAAAACTACCGGGTTTGTCGCCATTGTTCTTACCATTTCTTTAGCCAGTACGCCCTCTGCCGAAACACCGATAAAAACATCTGCCCCGTGTATGATTTCCGCAAGTTTACCTTTTTTTCTTTTCAGGTTCGATATTTCAGCCATTATCGCTTTCTCTTCATTCAGGCCTTCACGCCCTTTATAAATGGCGCCCCTCGTATCACACAAAACAACATTTTTCAGTCCCATTACCATCAGCAGCCTCGTGACTGCGATTCCGGCCGAACCCGCTCCATTAACGACCACTTCAATATCGCTTATCGGTTTGCCCACAATTTTGAGCGCGTTTATCATAGCTGCCAAAGTAACAACCGCGGTTCCATGCTGATCATCGTGAAAAACCGGAATGTCGAGCGACTGTTTCAACCGTCTTTCAATTTCAAAACACCGCGGTGCGGAAATATCCTCCAGGTTAATCCCGCCGAACCCTCCTGCAATCAGCTCAACCGTTCTTACTATCTCATCCGTATCCTTTGAACGTATACAGATAGGAAAAGCATCCACATCCCCGAATGTTTTAAATAAAACACATTTCCCTTCCATAACCGGCATCGCCGCTTCGGGACCGATGTCGCCAAGGCCGAGGACAGCAGTTCCGTCGGTTACCACAGCTACCATATTGCTGCGCCTTGTAT
>DATCLI010000202.1:0-2529 GCA_036563955.1 Clostridia bacterium
GCAACCTCTCGATAAGTCGTTTACAGGTTTGGCAATACCCTGGGTGATAGGACCGTATGCTTCGGCTTTTGCAAGTCTTTGTGACAGCTTGTATGCTATATTTCCGCTGTTCAAATCAGGAAAAATAAGTGTGTTCGCATTTCCCTTCAAAGGACTTGACGGGGCTTTTGAAGCCGCCACTTCAGGAATGATTGCAGCGTCAGCCTGCAGTTCGCCATCCAATATTAAGTGAGGCGCTTTTAATTTTGCAAGCCTCGTTGCCTCAATTACTTTTTCAGTTAATTCACTTTTCGCGCTGCCGTAACTTGAGTATGAAAGCATTGCGACTTTCGGATCGGCTTCGACAAGAATTTTGAAAGATTTAGCCGATGATATCGCGATTTCCGAAAGCTGATCCGCATCGGGATTTTCAACCAAACCGCTGTCGGCATATAAAAATGTTCCCTTTTCACCATATTCGCAGTTCGGAACAACTATAATAAAGAAAGCGGATACAAGTTTTGTCCCCGGAGCCGTTTTCAATATCTGAAGCGCCGGCCTCAATGTATTGGCCGTCGAGTTTGCCGCTCCGGCAACCATGCCGTCCGCCTCGCCTTTCTTTACCATCATTACTCCCCAGTATAAAGGATTTTTCATTATTTCTTTTGCCTGTTCAACAGTCATTCCCTTATGTTTTCTCATCTCATAGAAGGAATTTGCATAGTCGTCCATTTTATCTGAGTTTTCCGGATCGACTATTACGGCTCCCTCGATGTTTATACCGGCTGCCAGCTCTTTAATGTCCTTTTCATTTCCAACCAGCACCACATTTGCAATACCTCTCTCAAGAACCATTGAAGCCGCTTTAATAACCCGCATATCATTAGTTTCAGGCAGTACAATTGTCTTCTTGTCGGCTCTGGCCCTCTCGGATATTCGATCTAAAAAAGCGCTCATAATCAGTACCCTTCCTTAAATTAGCTTTTTATTCTTCTGCATACTGCTGTACAATATAAGTATACACCGTATTAAACAGAAATAATATTAAATGATATATATCACCAGGTAATAAAACCTCGTAATAAGCCATTATCAAGGTTTTTCAACCAAAACAATTATAACGCATATGTTTTTTGTATACAAGACATAAATCAAAAATTAGTATTTATGAGGTATAATCAGAAAGACATTAACATCACTGTGTTACAGCAGAAGAAGGGCTCTTGATACGTCATCCTCCGTTATAATCGATAATTCTTCAGGTTTCACGTTTTCAATATTTGCTCCGATACGGCTTGACTGTTCCATAACAACCTTTTCAAATAGATTGCGGACATAACGGCCGTTTCCGAAATGCTCATCCCTAAGCCTGCATACGTTATGGAAATGTTCAGTTAAAGCCTTGATTGCTTCTTCATTTAATATATAATGCTGTTTTTGCGCGAACAACAGAAAAATGTCCATAAGTTCTTTTTCCGTATAATCTTTAAATTCAAAAGTCCATGAAAAACGATCCTTCAGACCGGGATTGGAGTTTATAAATGCACGCATTTTTTCAGTGTAACCTGCGGCAATAACAATAAGCCTTTCCCTGTTGTCGTCCATACGTTTAAGGACTGTATCAATCGCATTTCTTCCGAAGTCATTGCTGCCGCCTGTAAGAGCGTAAGCCTCATCAATAAAAAGAATTCCGTCCATAGCCTTGTCTATAACCTTGTTTGTTTTCTCTTCTGTCTGTCCAACGTAACCTGCCACAAGGCCGCTCCGATCGACCTCCACAACATGTCCTTTCTTTAAAACGCCAAGCGTTTGGTATATACGGCCGAGAATTCGTGCAATTGTTGTTTTCCCCGTACCGGGAGAACCGCAGAATATTGCATGGTATGTCAACTGTTTTACAGGCAAGCCTAATTCTTCTCTTTTCTGGTTCGTTTTTATCATATTTACGAGGCTTCTTATATGATCCTTTATATTTTTCAGTCCAATATATTGTTCAAGTTCATTCATAACCGAATCAAGCTTATCCGATGTCACTGTTATATCCTTTACCGGTAAGGCTTTTTCAATATCTTCCATCGTAAATGTTTTCAGCATATCAACCGTTACATCGTCTTCCTCGGCAAGCCGGTCGGCCTGGTATTTAACCAACCATTCAAACACATTTCTTACAACCCTTCCGTTGCCGAAATTGCTGTCTCTGATATCATACAAGTAACAAAAATATCTTTCCATAACTTTAAGGCATTCATCGGACATCGTATATTGATTTTTATCCATCAGACGCCGGAATATTTGCAAAAGTTCGACGCCTGTATAGTCGCGGAAATAAAACCTGCGTGAAACCCTGGATGCCAGACCCGGATTCGATTCAAAAAACATCTTCATGCTGTCTTCATACCCGGCAAGAAAAACTGCAAGCCTCTCCCTGTCCTTTTCCATTCTGTCAACAAGCACATTAATGGCTTCCTTTCCAAAATCTTTGTCATCACCGGTTGACAGAGCATATGCCTCATCAATGAAAAGAATGCCGTCAAGCGCTTCGTCTATTAC
>DATCLI010000203.1:0-7881 GCA_036563955.1 Clostridia bacterium
CACCAGGTCATGCCGTATGTATCATTCTGGTTGTTTCCATCAGGATCATTTTCGGTAAATGCTTTAAGCATATTATAGAATTCATCCATCGTTTTCGGTTCTTCAAGCCCCACGTTTTCCAGCCAGTCTCTTCTGTAGGATATCCCGTTTCTCCCAAGCGGCCTTGCCCTGTAAATGCCATAAATTCTTCCGTCTATTGAAATATTATTCATTACTATTTCGTTTGCTTTGGCAAGGTTCGGATAGTTTTTATAATGGTCGGTGATATCCCAAAACGCTCCGGCCCGGCAGTTGCTTATAACACTGGCCGTTTTTCCGGTAATCGCCACCAACGCGGGAAGATTGCCGGCAGCCATCCTTGTATTGAGCTGGTCTTCATAACTTGAGTTCAAAAGGAATTCAAGCGTTATATCATATCCGGTGAGTTTTTCCAGAGCCAGAACTGACGCTTCATCTTCCGCTATCGGAGTACCTGTAAATGTTATCGCAAGGATACTTATCTCTTTTGGTTTTGCGGGCGCCTGCGTAGGTTCGGTTTTTTCGGTTGGCTTGGGAACATCGGTAGTGTCGCCTGCGGTACCGCCGGTCTGCGGCGCCACGCATGCGGACAGCATGATTACAAATGCAGCGATGATGCAAAGAATACTAAGTTTTTTCATCTTTTTCATCCTTTCATAATTTATTTTATTGTAAGCGGCGCCTGTGCGGCGCCGCTTTTATGCGCAACCAATTAATGGCATAATTATTAACCTTTTATTGCCCCTATCATTATCCCCTTTACGAAATGCTTCTGTAAAAACGGGTATACGGCAAGGATCGGAACAGTGCCGAACACTATAACCGCGTTTTTGACACTTTCAAGGGGAGGCTGCGTATATGCTTCGTCAAAGGTTGCCCCTTCGATATTTCCTGCGGCCATAAGAATAATCTGTCTTAAAACAAGCTGCAGCGGCCACATTTTGTTATTCGTCGTGTATAGGAGCGCGCTTCTGTAATCATTCCAGTACCCTACCGCGTAAAACAGCGTAAAAGTTGCAATAACCGGCATTGACAGGGGAAGAACAATTCTTATGAAGGTACCGAGGGCACTGCAGCCGTCGACCCTTGCCGAATCCTCCATTTCCTGCGGCAGTTCCTGAAAGAAATTTTTTATGACAAGCAGATTCCACGTGCTTAAAGCGCCGGGAAGTATCAGCGCCCAATACTTATTTATAAAGCCAAGGCTTTTGATAACAAGGAACCCTGGAATCATTCCGCCGCCGAATACGAGCGTAAAAGTTACAAGCCCCAGTAAGAAATTTCTTCCTACCAGATACTTCTTGGAAAGCGGATACGCCATCGTAAGTGTAAAGAACATTGCCGTTAACGCTCCTGAAGTCGTAACGAATAATGAAGTCATGAACGCTCTCGGCAATGTGGGGGACGAAAAAATATATTTGTAAGAACGCAGATGAAATTCCGACGGTATTATGAAAAATGGTTTACTTAATATTTCCTTCTCAGGGGCAAATGAACAAGCCAAAACATAGAGAAACGGAAGAATGGTCGTGCTTGCAAAAACACCAAGCACAACAGTATTGAATGTATCGAATAATTTTGACTGCCATGATCTTTTCATAATAAACCGCTCACCTTTCTTTGCTGTTTTAAACGAACAATTTCTTTCACTGTATTAACAGGCTAAAAGATACCGGCTTCGCCCGCTGCTTTCGCGAGCCTGTTTGACGAATAAATAAGCACAATTCCTATCAGTGATTTAAAAAGCCCGACAGCAGTTGAAAAGCTGAATGCTCCCCTCGTAATACCCATTGTGTAAACATACACATCGAAAACTTCGGATACGCTTCTATTGAGAGAATTGCTCATAAGGAACAGCTGATCGAAACCGTTGTCAAGAATATGCCCCATCCTTAATATCAAAAGGGTTATTATTGTGCCTTTGATTGAAGGAAGCGTAATATGCCAGAATTGCTTGAACCTGTTCGCTCCATCAATAACAGCAGCCTCATACAACTGTACGTCTATACCTGCGAGGGCTGCAAGGTATATAATTGTTCCGAACCCCGTTTCCTTCCATATTGTTTGACCGATTACCATCGGCCTGAACGTTTTCTCGCTTGTAAGAAACGGAACTGCTTCTTTTCCCATAGTAATAAGATATTTGTTTACCACTCCCTGTGAGTTGAACAACGTATACGTCAGGCTCGCTATTATTACCCAGGATATGAAATGCGGTATGTAAACGAGTGTTTGTATCGTCCTCTTATACCACTGCTTCCTTATTTCATTGAGCATGAGCGCCATAATAACAGGCGCGGGAAAACCAAAAATCAAATTGTAGAATGAAATAATCAATGTATTTGCAAACAGGCGCCCAAAGTCCGGACTAGTAAAAAAGTCGGTGAACTGCTTGAAACCCACCCATGGGCTGCCCAAAAAGCCCAAATAAGCGTTAAAATCCTGGAACGCAATCAGTATTCCCCACATCGGTAAATACTTAAACACTATAAAGTGCAGCAAACCCGGGATGACAAGGATATAAAGCCATATGTCCTTTTTTATTTGTCTTAGTTTGTACCCTCGCTCAATCCTCTTAGTTTTTATTTTCAATCCAGCGGATATTTCAGCCAAGTATAATCTCCCCCCGTCATCTGCTTTTTGCCATGTTTTTATTATTCAACGCGCGGTAACATGGAACGAAAAGCCGCTCTTTCAACAGAAGAAAACTTCCGTCGATCATCGAAGTCAGAAATAATGCATTTGTCTTTTATCTATTGAAGTCTTATTTAATTCTACAGGCGGAGATCATTGAAATCCATAGTCAGATAAGCTACAAATTGAAATGACGCGGTTTTTAACAATGAACAGTCCCGTAAAACGCGCACAGCAAGGCACTTATCGAAAAAATTATCAAAAAATTGCATTTAACTGTCATTTGAGCGACAATTTTAAAACGTTCCTGTTTATGTATTCTAATTTATATTTCTGTATTTACCCGGTGTTACTCCTGTTGCTTTTTTGAAAAAGCGAATGAAGTTTTCCGAATTTTTATACTTTAATCTATCCGCGATTTCAGATATTTTCATATTTGTTTCAAGCAGCCATTTTTTTGCCATGTCTATCCTGTACTGGGCAAGGTAGTCACTAAATACAATCCCGGATTCATTTTTTAATATCCTGCGTATATAGCTTGGATGGTAATTCAGCCTCGCCGCACAGTCTTCAAGGGTTAATTCGGTGTGATACTCTTCGTGTATAATTTTCAAAACCCCTTCAACTATTTTTTTGTACTGCTTCTTCTCGGAATTTTCGATATGCCTTATTATTGGCTTAATTATTTCTCTTAAAAACCATTTTTCTATCTCTTCGGTCGTTTTCAAAGCAAACAGTTTTTCATATACCGATATACCGTCTTTTACGATAATGTCGTTCGATTCTCCGGATTCTTTCAGAATGAGCACGAGATCGGTAAGCAGCCTGACAAGCGAAACCTGGTACTCATACCTGCTTGCTTCCACCATAAATACGCGGCTGATAAACTGGTGGAGCATCTCTTTTGATTTTTCGAAGGAACATGTTTTTACAGCATCCAGAAGTTCTTTTTCAAGCTCATCCGGGAAAACGGGATTCAGTCTTCCGAGCTCCTTAATATCCTGGTAAAATATTATAGCTTTATATCCAAGGTTTAACTGGTGCTTTAAAGCTTCCACGGATTCATTATACCCTTTATGTATATCCCTGAATGTATAAATGGGTTCGCTTATCCCAACGCTTACCGAGAGATTCAGCATCCTGTTGACAACATCCTGGAGCTTTTCCGCCGCTGCAAAAGCGGCTTCCTTTATATCTTCAAGCCGGCTGCCCGTTATTTTAATTATCGTAACCTGGTATTCTTCAACTACTACAGGCTTTAGTATAATTTCCTCCTCAAGAAGTTCCCCGACGATATTATTGATTGCAAAAAGCATCAAATCCTTGTCCCCGTCGCTGTATATCGTCCCCTCAAACGTATCGATTCTTGTTACGAGAACACACATCGGCGTTTCGGTGTCAGAATACCCGTACAGTCTTATTCTTGAATCCAAAGTACCCTGATCCATTCCGCTTAATATAAGTTTTAAGATAAAAAATTCCTTCAGCTGGTTAAACTGGTCAGACAACTGTTTGTTCATCCTCCTGTTGTCTTTCATTAAAAAATTTATCCGCTCCTCAATGAGCCTGAATTCATCGTGCTTTTTATAGGTATCGCGTTCCTGCGCCCCTACCAGAAGCTTATATATCTTCTCCACTGGTTTGTATATCCTGTCTGAGATAATCAAAGCCGCTAAATTTACAACGACGATTACCGTCACGCATGCTATAAACGTAAACCATCCGATAGCCTTTGAGTCTTTTGTAACATCGGCGAGCGAAGTAATTGAAACGTATGTCCAGCCATTGTAGCCGGACTTTAAATAATTTACGCTGTAATCGACATTATCTATTCCAATGGTGAATTTCCCCTGCTTATCGGGCAGATTCGACAGTTTCTGATAATACGTCACCGAATTATAGTCCTTACCCCATTCCTCTTTGTTCGGATGGGCAATCACGTACCCGTTATCCCCGATTATCATTATCTCTCCGAGGCTTACGTTGTTTGAAATAAGGCTTGCGAATTTGCTGTGCGGTATTTTCATGATGGCTATATGAGACGGGTTTGTAATAAACAGCGGCCATTTCTTGACAAGGCAGATACAATCCATATTGTCCGATTCGCTTATAATCCCCGCTGTTTTCATGGCAAGTTCGTCTATCCAAAACGAAGACTCCGGCCTTTTGATAAATTCATTCAGGTACCGGCTTGCAACATAATTCTCAAGCTTGTATATTCCGCTGTTATCAATAGCCCATCCCTTTTGAAGATTCGCAAAGCATATTTCGCTTGCTCCAAGGCTGTATGTAGGCAAATTGTTTATTGCATCCTCAACCGTGTTGAATATCTTGAATTCATTTCCCGTCATTTCGACCTGCAAACTTGATTTTACCGCCGGGGTTTCAATAAATTGAAGCATAATATGATCGGCAGTGTACAGAAGCTGTTCAACCGACATCTGCACCTGGACAAGATTTCTCATATTTCCTTCGTCAACTTTATCCTGGATGGCCTGGGCGCCTTTGTAAACTGAGAATATACCGACAATTAAAGTCGGTATTGTACCAAGTATAATACAAATTAATATTAAGCGGATTTTTACTTTCGAACCGGTCAGTATCATAATACTCCTCCGACCTCAGTCCCAATTGTTTTATTCCTGAAACAATTCCTGTTTGCGTTTTATTCTCACGTAATGCCGCCCGGCAGTTATCAATTACGACATATAACAGTATGCAGGACAATAAAGAAAGTACCCTGAGAGTGCCCAAACCGCTGTGATTACGTTAAGCATCTTCTTTATGCGGTGATACATTCATGATATACAATTATTGATCAATGTTCAACCTTATTTGTTGCTTTTCAGACACACAATAATTCTGAATAACTATTGTACAGCAAAATTTCTTATATATAGGCGACAAAGCTCATTTACAGCGGATATTTATTTATTGCATATTTTACCGTTACGGTTTATACTAATTACAGAGCGGAGAATTAAATATAATTTCTGGATAGGGAGTCGCAATTTAAACAGGTCACCTGACTTTAGTTAATTGTGGCTTTTTTATTATACCAATATGCATAACAATGAGAGGGGATGTATGCTTTGAATAAGTATATTATTGCATTAGATCAGGGAACTACAAGCTCAAGAGCGATAATTTTCAACAGTTCCGCAGAAATAACAGGCATAAAAAACAAGCAGCTGACGCAGATTTACCCAAGACCGGGATGGGTTGAACATGATGCTGAAGAGATATGGGAAGGACAGCTCGAAGTACTTAAAGCAGCTGTCGCTGAAGCGGGAATATCCCCTGAGGATATCGCGTGCATTGGTATAACGAATCAAAGGGAAACAACCGTTGTATGGGATAAGCATACCGGAAAACCGATACATAACGCTCTGGTCTGGCAGTGCAGAAGGACAGCCGATATATGCGATAAATTGAGAGCTAACGGCTTGCAGAACATAATTCAGCAAAAGACAGGCCTCGTTATTGACGCTTATTTTTCAGGTACAAAGATAAAATGGCTCCTGGACAATATTGACGGTGCGAAAAAAAAGGCTGAATCAGGCGATTTATTGGCCGGAACAATCGATACCTGGCTTATCTGGAAGCTGACAGGAGGCAGGACCCATGTGACGGATTACTCAAACGCATCGAGGACAATGCTGTATAATATCAGGAATCTCGCCTGGGATCAGGATATACTTGACGAGCTTGGAATTCCCATGTGCATGCTTCCCGCTGTTGTACCGTCTTCCGGTTTTGCCGGCACAATCGCAGGCGATATTCTGGGAAGGGAAATACCGATAAGCGGAATAGCAGGTGACCAGCAAGCCGCTCTTTTCGGCCAGGCATGCTTTGAAGAGGGAGCTTCAAAGAATACCTACGGTACAGGATGCTTCATACTTATGAACACCGGGAAAACACCAATAGAATCGAAAAATAACCTCCTGACAACTATTGCCTGGGGAATAGGCAGGGATATAGAATACGCGCTTGAAGGCAGTGTGTTTAATGCCGGATCATCGATACAATGGCTGAGGGATGGGTTAAAAATTATTGAAAGCGCGCCTCAGAGTGAAACATATGCGAAAAAGGTGCCGGACACGGGAGGAGTTTATGTAATTCCCGCATTCACAGGGCTCGGAGCACCGTACTGGGATATGCATGCAAGGGGAACTATCGTTGGAATAACCCGAGGCACAACCCGTGAGCATATAGTAAGAGCTGCTCTCGAGTCAATTGCGTATCAGACCAGGGATATATTTGAGGTGATGGAAGCCGACTCGGGAATAAAATTAAACGTACTCAAGGCAGACGGCGGCGCAAGTGCAAACCGGTTTTTAATGCAGTTCCAGTCAGATATACTCGGCATAACGGTTAATAGGCCGGAAATAATAGAGACAACGGCATTGGGAGCCGCATATCTTGCGGGATTGGGAATCGGCCTGTGGAACAGCAGGGATGAAATAAAAAAGAACTGGAAGCTGAATGCGGCGTTTAAACCTGGAATGAGCGTCGATGAAAGAGAACTGAAGTATTCCGGCTGGAAAAGAGCCGTAAAGAGGTCTATGGACTGGGCTTAAAAATCCGGCTCAATTGTGATTTATGCATTAAACTGTATTGTATTACACCAGCTGTTGTTATATAGTGGTAGTAAATAAAACCACTAAGAAGGTGATGATTTGAACCTTATAGAGTGTTTAATGAAAACGGGCCTTACCAGGCATGAATCCGAGCTGTATGCGGCACTTTGCAGGGAAGGAGAGCTTACAGGGTATGAAGCCGCTAAAATTACCGGTATCCCCAGGGCAAACGCGTATCAGGCTTTGGCCGCAATGGTCGATAAAGGAGCGGCATATATAATCGAAGGCGCCGTACCGCATTATACGGCCGTACCTGTGGATGAATACTGCCGGAATATTATTAATAATATGCAGGAAATAACTGATAAAATAAAGCAGGAATGCCCCAGGGTAAAAAAAGCGTCCGAACCATATATAACAATAACGGGATTCAAGCATATAATTGACAAAATAAGAAATATAATCATCAATACCAGGGAAAGAGTATATGTTTCCATATCGGAAAAAGAACTTCCTTTTATTAAAAACGAGTTGGAGGAGGCTATAAGAAGAGAACTTAAAGTAGTAGCAATCATATCAGGGGAAGCCGACCTTAAAGGCGCTATTATACACAGGATTGAAAAGCCGTCCGGACAGGTGAGGCTTATTG
>DATCLI010000204.1:0-4198 GCA_036563955.1 Clostridia bacterium
GTATTTAAGGCTTTTGCGATGTAACCTTAATAATAGTCCGATATACAATATATAGTGACAAGCTTTAATGCGTACCGGCAATATATTGTACGGCGGAACTCAAAGCATATAACATCGCAAATGCCATGTATTTTGGACAGCGTCAATAATTGGACTGATCAATATAAGGTTTATACTACATTTTCGCATTAATCGAAACTGTTTCCCGGTTTGTTACCGTGTTTAATACTTCGCTTATTGTTTCCATCGATACTGGTTTGGAAATTACTTTTAAGGGCTGCACGGTTCTGAACTGATAATGGTTATCGGATGACGTTACAAACACTATGCCGCATGAATCGGGCGAGTGTAGTTTACGTATTTTCAACGCGGTTTCAAGCCCCGTAAGTTCTTTCATTTTCTGATCAAGAAACAACAGGTCATATGACCCGCCATTTTCGTATTCCTTAATAAGTTCCTCACCACTGGAAAACTTATTGATTTGAAAAGACAGACCATGCTGTTTTTCATACGCACGGATATATGATTCTATAACGTCCTGCAGAATGGGGACATCATCACATATTCCTATTTTAAACAAAGCATTTCTCCTGTTCTTTTAAACCTTTAACCTTTCTTCTTTCTAATTATGGAAGAAGAGCCTAAAGGTTCCTTAGCAATTTTTTCCGTTACTTTATTATACCGTGTATATTTTACAAATGCAAGTGTAATATTACCTTTATAGCTTATTACGTAAACTCGATTTAGTTGTTACAGTTTAAATAGGTGATGTATATGGAAATAAATTATAGAGAAATGGGCAGGCGTATTGCAAAAAGAAGGAAGCTGCTTAACTTAACCCAGGAAGATATTTCGGAAGCCACCGGCCTCAGCAATAACCACATTTCAAATATTGAAAACAACCATTCCATCCCAAGCATAGAAACCCTTATGAAAGTATGCGAACAACTTGACGTAACTCCCGATTATGTCCTTTTAGGCATAACAAAAGGCACAAACGAAGGACTCATATCTCAAATTAACCAAAAACTCAAGCTTTGCAGTGAAAAAAAGCTGAAGCTTATTGATAATTTCATTACGTGGATAATAGACGAAGATATATAAATTACTTCAGATACACGCTTTTGAGCTCATTTACCGTTTCATCGCCGGGCATTACGCTTGAATAACGTGCGCTGTTATACGCGCTTTTTATTTTTTCATGGGCTTTTTCGTCCTGTTTGTTCATGCCGGCAATACGTTTTATTGTTTCGGACGGGGTATCCGTACAGGAAAAATTAAAGCCTCTGTGTATGTTGTCGGTAACAAATTTCGTATAAATAAACCTGACGCGGGAGGCATTGTCCTTCATATCCCTCCACCTCGGCTCGCGTTTGAATATTCTTTTTATTATTGACGGTTTTTTTGGCAGCTCTGTTTTCAATATTGACTCCTGCCGGTCAAAATAACCCTGCTCTGCGGAACCCCACTTTTTAAAACTTCCGAGTATGCCTGATATCACTTCATGCACAGCCTTCCATATCCTTTTAAAATTTTTAACAATATACCGTATTGTGATAAATAAAATAAAAAGCACAAAAAGGATAGACAGGATGTTTAGTATAACGGTTATAATCGAGTTGCTCTCTTCGGCCGGGAGAAGAGGCATATCTTCCATTCCCGGGCCATTTGACCCCTGTTCCATAGGCTGGTACAGCGAAGCGAAAAAATCAATAATCTTTCTTATAATAAACACAATTCCTTTTGCGACAAAAACCACCGCGTTTACAAGGGCTTCCCAAAGCGAAAGAATAAGTATTAACGCAATAAGCCCTGTTGTAATGATCCTGTTGCCGCGCACTACCGAGCCCGGTATAACTTTCAGACTGCTTTTTTCCCTCGACTCAAGCAGAAGGAAACGACTGTTTGCAACCGGCAGGCCGGCTATTATATAAATAACGGCAAACACAACTGTTGTTGCGGTAAGATGTTCAAGAAGAGGCGATTTATTAATTAAAAATGTCGATATGCCGTAGATAATAAGCCCTGCGGAGTAAAAAAACAGATTGCGGCTGCTTGCTCCGATTCCGGCTCTTATTCCCCAAATGAAAAAAAAGCAGGTCGATATTATGATCGCGCTTAATTGTTCAATTGTTCCCAAAGAAGCAACCGCTATCCACAGTACAGTTATCCCGGCAGTATACAAAATGGTGATGAGTGCAATAACCAAATTCCTGATTCTTTTCAAAGCCATGGTAATAACAATGGAAACAAGCATGTGGAAAGGCAGCGAGAGTGTAAACAACAGCTGGATATTTTTATCAAATGTAAAACCCGCTATTATTAGAATAATCGGGAAAACCATAAGGTATTCGAGGACACACCAGAACCATCTCAATAAAACCTGCTTTCTCATATTCCAAATACTCCCATAATTATATCTTCAATATCTCAACGGCATTCCCCATCGCCCTTAACCGGTATATACGGTCTTCAATATCCTGATCCACCATCGCGGTAATTAAAAGGTAGTCGGTATGGTTTGGGTTCCTTTCGAGTTCATGCTCCAAAAATGCGGAAAAACTTATACTCCTTAGGATAACCATCCTCGCAAGATTTTCCAAAATCGTTATGCGGTGCTGATTGCCCGTTGTCGGGCTGATTCTTATCGGCCTTTTTTCCATATCCTTTAAAAACGCGTTCGAACCGAATCCGGCCTCAATAACATTTTTAAACGCATATTCAAGTATCGTGGCGGCGACCGAAATACCGTATTCCACGCGCTCGGGTTCATCCGTAACCGTCCATTGGTCAGGCTTTGTATCAACATTCAATAAAATCATAAGCCTGTGCCGTGCGGTAGGTTCGTATTGATTGACATAAAGCGTTCCAAAACGTGCCGACGCTTTCCAGTTAATGTTCTTCATTGGATCGGAGGTTGTATATTCCCGAACTCCCGCTCTGATAAACGGGTCCTCCAGAATCCAGCGCCTTACGACATTGTCTCCCTGCCAGCTGTGGGAGGGCAGTTTCAATTCGGGAAGCTTCAAAACCCTTGGAAAAACATACAGTCTCGCGTCAGTTGTTATATCTTTCATGGAGATAATGCTTCCTGTTACCGATCTGCATGTCAGCGCGGCGGATCTTAAATGATAATATCCCCTTTTCATGCAATTAACCGTATGAGTGCGTATGATACGGGTGTAAGGCATCATGCAGAAGGCGCTGATGTGAAATTCGTCCTGCAGTATGTTCATATCTTCCTGGCGCCCGAACCTGAGACCATAGTCTATTCTCGATTCCACCTTCAGCCACGGTACCGGAAGCAGTTTTCTGTTGCTTATTCTTTCAATCATATGGATGCTTTGCCCGAAATTCGCGTGCATTGTATCGAAGCTCCTTTCAAGGCTTACCCTTGAAAGGCCGTATTTCGACGTAAGATAAGTTTCAAGAATAATTACGGCAACCGCCGCTATAATGAGCTTATACACCCACATGAATTACCGGCCTCCCGTCCGGTTCATAAGGCTTTCCTCGGAAGGAACCGGAATGCGGTTCAGAATTTGATCAATTATTGCATGCTGTACGGGTATGCCGCTGTCGCTTCCGGCATGTCTCGCTATAATTCGGTGTGCAAGCACGGGCTTCGCCATTTGCTTAACATCGTCAGGTGCAACGTAATCACGTCCGTTAACGGCAGCAAGCGCCTGGCTTGTTCTCAGCAGTGCCTGGCTTCCGCGCGGGCTGACTCCGAGAAGTATGTCGGGATGCTTTCTTGTCGCTTCGGCAATCTGTATTATGTATAAATACATATCCTCACTGACATACGTATTTTTGAAAATATCGTTAATTTCACGGAAATCATCTTTACCCGCTACAGGCTTAAGAACCGGGAAAGGGTTTTCGTGTCTGAATCTTTTCAGAATTTCGACGCCGTCCGCGGTTTCGGGATATCCCATATACAGTTTCATAAGGAAACGATCGAGCTGGGCCTCCGGGAGCGGAAACGTTCCAAGAGTTTCTACCGGGTTTTGTGTCGCAATCACCATAAATGGGGCTTCAAGCGGATAAGTTTGTCCGTCTATTGAAACCTGCCTTTCCTCCATGCACTCAAGAAGGCTTGACTGCGTTCTCGGCGTAGCCCGGTTTATTTCATCGGCCAGCAGAATATTTGTAAACACGGGGCCTTTTCTGAAAACAAATTCGCCCTGCTTCTGAT
>DATCLI010000205.1:0-3338 GCA_036563955.1 Clostridia bacterium
GAGAAAAGCTCCATATTTTTCAAGCACGCTTGGAAATACGATAACTTCCATCTGGCCGAGCAGATCCTCCAAGGTTACAAACGCCATCAGTTGATTGCTTTTCGTCGTAATAGTCTTGATATCGGTGACTAATCCGGCAACACGGGCAAAAGCACCGTCCGAGACACTGTTTCCGGATACGTCGCCCGGCTTTTCCTCGTCTATCAAATCAACGGAATGTATGGTCACCCAACTGTTTATATCATCTTCAAACTCCCTTAATGGATGCCCCGATAAGTATAATCCGAGCATATCCTTTTCCATTGCCAGAAGAAGCCTGTCGTCATATTCATCTATCTCCGGGTATGATACATCAAAACCGGCGTACTTCGTATCGCCGTTATCGAAAAACGACAGCTGTCCTTCCATTTTCATTTTTTTAACATTAGCGATGTTTTCCATTATTTTTTCATACGAATTAATAAGCCTCGAACGGTAGACCTTCAGTGAATCGAAAGCGCCGCTTTTTATAAGACTTTCAACACACCGTTTATTCAAATCCCTTCCATCCATCCTCTCGCATAAGTCAGGCAGACTTATAAACGGTCCGTTTTTTTCCCTTTCCGCGATAAGCTGTTTTACAACACCTGAGCCGACATTTTTAACAGCCGCAAGCCCAAACCTTATCTTTCCGTCGGATACCGTAAACCCAAGACCGCTTTCGTTAATATCCGGAGGCAAAACCTTAATGCCCATTTTCCTGCATTCATATACATAGCGCGATATTTTTTCCGGGGAGCCAAGGAAGCTGTTTAAAAGCGCCGCCATAAATTCAACCGGGTAATAGCGCTTAAGCCATGCGGTCTGATACCCAACAACCGCATATGCGGCTGCATGGGACTTGTTAAACGCGTAACTTGCAAAATCGGACATTTCATCGAATATCGCATTTGCCGTTTTCTCATCGACACCATTTCGTACCGCGCCCGGAATTATTACCTTTCCTGATGAATCAGTTTCCCCGTAAATAAACCTTTGACGCTCAGCGTCCATAACTTCCTTTTTTTTCTTCGCCATAGCCCTTCGGACAAGATCTGAGCGGCCAAGCGAATACCCGGCCAAATCCCTTACAATCTGCATTACCTGTTCCTGGTAAATCATGCAGCCATAAGTTACATCAAGGATCGGCTCAAGTAAAGGATGGGCATATTGTATTTCTTCCGGATTTTTTTTGTTCCTGATATACCTTGGTATTTGATCCATAGGCCCGGGACGGTATAAAGAAATACCTGCAATAAGATCTTCTATTGAAGAAGGCTTCAGTTCGGTAAAAAACTGTGTCATGCCCGAGCTTTCCAGTTGAAATACCCCGGCCGTGTCACCGTCCGAAATCATCTTGAATACATCAGGATCATTCATGTCAATATTATCGATATCAATTTTTTTTCCATGATTCTTTTCTATCATGCTCAGCGCGTCGCGAATTACGGTAAGTGTCCTGAGGCCGAGAAAATCCATTTTCAAAAGCCCGAGATCTTCAAGCGTCGTCATCGGGAACTGGGTTGAAATATTTCCTTCGCTCTGGTAAAGAGGAACATATTCGGTAATCGGTTCGCTTGAAATGACGACCCCCGCCGCATGTGTCGAGGCATGACGCGGCATTCCCTCAAGAAGAATCGCGGTATTAATCAGTTCATGCACGCGGTGATCGTTTTCGTAAGCCTGCTTTAATTCAACATTCAAATCCAGGGCCTTTTTTATGCTCATGCCGATTTGCATCGGAACCATTTTAGCAATCCTGTCAACTTCGGAATACGGAATTGCCAATGCCCGTCCCACATCCCTAATCGCCGCCCTTGCGGCCATGGTTCCGAACGTTATAATTTGGGCAACCCTGTCTTTTCCGTATTTGTTAACCACATAATCAATTACTTCCGCGCGCCTTTCATAGCAAAAATCTATATCAATATCCGGCATGCTTATCCTCTCCGGATTAAGAAACCTTTCAAATATAAGGTTATAGCGGATCGGATCAACATTCGTGATTCCAAGGCAGTACGAAACCAGACTCCCCGCGGCGGAGCCTCTGCCCGGCCCTACCATTATATTGTTTTCCCTCGCATGGCGGATAAAATCCGATACAATAAGGAAATAATCGATATAATTCATCTGCCTGATAACAGAAAGCTCATATTCAAGCCGTTCAAGAAGAGATTTGTCATTGCTGTAACGCTCGTGAAAACCTTTCAGGCATAATTCTCTCAGGTATTCGAACTTATCGATGTTTTCCGGCACTTCAAAAGTAGGCAGCCGGGGATTTCCAAACTCAATTTCCACATTGCATTGGGCGGCAATTTTAACAGTGTTTTCAACAGCTTCAGAACAATAGTTAAAATGCCTGTACATTTGATCCGGGGATTTCAAATAGAGTTCATCCGTTCTGAATGCCATCCTGTCTTCATCTTCGATTGTTTTTGCCGTTTGTATGCACATGAGTATTTCCTGCGCCCTTGCGTCCTCTTTGTTCAAATAATGAACATCATTCGTAGCCACAAGCGGAATTCCGGTTTCGGCTGACAGCTCGCGCAGTTTCATATTGACAAGTTTCTGTTCTTCAATTCCGTTATGCTGAAGCTCAAGGTAGAAGTTCCCCTTGCCGAAAATTGCTTCAAATCGGACAGCAAGTTCTTTTGCCCGTTCATGTCTGTTTTCCGCCAGAGCCTTCGGAATATCTCCCGCAAGGCACGCACTTAAACAGATCAAGCCTTCATGGTATTGTTCCAAAAGGCTCATATCAATTCTCGGTTTATAGTAAAAGCCTTCGATATAGCTTGCTGAAACCAGTTTCATAAGGTTTTTGTAGCCTGTCGAGTTCTTTGCAAGCAGGATTAAATGTCCCTGATCGGCATCAAGCCTTGCATCCTTGTCAAACCTGGAACGCGCGGCGGTATAAACCTCGCATCCGATAATAGGCTTAATGCAGTTTTTTACACAAGCCCTGTAAAAGTCTATCACTCCAAACATGGCCCCGTGATCGGTAATTGCGACCGCATTCATTCCAAGCTCCTTAACCTGTTCCACAAGTGAATCAATCCGGCAGGCTCCATCGAGAAGGCTATATTCGGTATGAACATGCAAATGAACAAAAGAACCCATTTACCATGCTCCTTCTAAAGAAATGCTTCAAAAAAACAAATGTTCCTGTTAATTATATCATAACAGGACATGGCTGCAAACTTTCATATTTTTGTTCATAAATTTCTTATTGAACTATTATACAATAGTTAGAGAAGCGGCCTTGTTAAGGATATCAGAAACAGCGCGGTAATAATAAGATATGCCGAATATACGGCCAGCAT
>DATCLI010000206.1:0-4556 GCA_036563955.1 Clostridia bacterium
GTTCCGTTAAATTATTCTACTGCCTTATCCCTCATCTTTTCTATCAGCGCTAATACTCCGGCTTCAACCTTGACAAGATCTTCTTTCTTTGGCGCTCCTTCAAACTCTACGGATTCAATGAAATCCCAATTCATCTTATTCCTTTCGATTATTTCATTCAGTTCCTTTTCCGCACCACCGGACCATCCATATGACCCAAACCTGAAAGCCGCCTTGCCTGTGATCCTTTTTCTGCCAAGCTCATTTAAAGCTGCCGCAACCGGTAAAAAAAGCTTGTATTCATAAGTTGGCGCTGCAATAATTATTCCTGCGGATTTAAGGACAGTTGCGACCATTTCACTTTCACTTTCCAGCGGCAATTGAAGCTTATTGTATTTGACGCCTTCCCTTTGTAGTATGCCTTCAACGTAATCAACTGCTTTTGCAGTCATTCCATACATGGATCCCCATAATATGGTGATTTCATTCTTACCCGCCCCTTCGGCATATCGGGAATATCTTAAATAATCATCCATGATTTTATCAGGATTTTTTCTATAAACCGGGCCATGGCCAGGCGCTATAATATTTATTTCCAGCGCCTTTGCTTTCTCAATTGCCTTTCTCAAACTGGGTGTAAAAGTTGCCATTACATTGGAATAGCCGGAATGGTCCGGTTCCATATGATTGACAATCAATTAATCAATATTTTTTGGCTCCACGCCTATTTCTTTTAAGTTTTCATAAAGGGTTTCAGGTATTCCATCCCAGCCAATAACACCATCAATTATTGCAGTCTTATCTCCCTGAACAATATAGGAGTTAAGCGTTACTCCGTTTGCAATCTCCCAGATTCCCTCAAACAGTATGTCCTCAACATTCATAGTAAGCATATATATTCCATCTTCAATTTTAAACTTCTTCATACCCCATCCTCCTTGGATTTATTATATCAAATCTATGATTTCAGTAACAGGTGAGGTTATTTTATCATAAGTTGTTTTACCAAAATTAAGGCAGTGATATCACCTTAATAATTTGTTTTTTGTCTTTTTATAACATTTCAGAAATTGTTAATAATCGCTGTTCAAAGGAACATATCAATATCGTTATTCCACACTTTTTAGTGATGCCACCATATCTATGCTTTTAAACTTTCGTCCCATGATATAATTAACAAACATTGTGAACATAAGCATAAAAGTAAAACCCACAGCAATATTGAAAAAGTTAACTACCGGCAGAATTTCCAAATCCGGCGTTGCTGCTTGATCAAGTATGGCATGAAGAAGCAGGGTGCCAAAAATGTAACCAAAAGGCAGACCAAATATCGTAATCCAGATGTTTTCGCGCAGTACCAGCCTTTTCATCTCCTTTCTATAAAAACCTAAAACTTTCAGCGTCGCGAGCTCACGGATGCGCTCATAATAGTTCATTCGCCCCAACACCATCATGACTGCAAAGGCAAGCAGACCGGAAAACGCTATTAGAATAACCTGGAAACTTTGCAAAGCTTCTAAAATGGTTAGCATATTACTGCGCATTTCATCCTTAGTTTCAACCAGTGAAATTCTCGGATCATTTTTCAGTTTGTTCAAGTCAAGCCCCTGCCCGTTTATTAGCAGTGTCCTTATCAGGAACGGGAGATTTGACACCTTTGAAAATGCGGTTTTGCCCATGTAGATCTCATTCCCAACAGGGAAATCCACGATATTGGCAACCCTAAGCGATATGACTATTCCATCAAGCCGTTCAGCTACGAGCTTATCACCTACATCAACACCGAGTGCGTCCGCCATCCTCGGAGTGATTAGTACTCCATCCTCAGGCAAATGAACCGCATTGCCATTCATGTCCTTAAAGTTGAGGCTTTTTTGCCCCTCATCCATCACGACTATGTAGGGACTTTGCACATTGCCGTTTTCTCCATACAGATATACGCTGAATGCCATAGTTGCGTCGATATTCTGCGCACTTTTTAACATGTCATAAATGTCGGAAAGCTGTTCCGCAGGCAAGGAAGTTCTGAGTTTTATCTCCAGGTTATACTGAACTGTATCATTAAAAGCTTTGTCAAGCATTGCGTTAATTGAGTTCATTAGCCCAAAGCCGCACAAAATAAGAGAAGTTGAGCCGATAATACCGACAAGACCCATGAGCATCCGTACTTTACTGCGAAAAAGATTCCTTGCCACCATTTTTCCGCTGAAACTTAAGCGCTGCCAAAAAGGTGAGATTTGTTCCAACAAAATTCGGTGGCCATGCGCCGGCGGCTTTGGCCGCATTAGTGCGGCAGGTGTCGATTTCAGTGATTTACGGCAGGAGAGCATCGCCGCACCACAGGTAACTACCGCCACACAAAGTACCGGCATGAAGAAATGAGGCGTAAAGGATGCAACACCGGTCTTGTCTATAGTGTAATAGGTGATTCCAATACCATACAGGGATTCTGCAATCAGGTATCTGGCGATGACCCATCCTATAACCATGCTCGGAATAGTGTTCAAAACCCCAAAAAGCGCGTATCGTCCTGTGATTTCCTTTTTGGAGTAGCCTAAAGAACGAAGTGTTCCCAAATGCTGGCGTTGATTCTCCATCATGCGGGATACGGTAATCCATGTCACAAGAGCCGCTGTCAGAAAAAATGCGATAGAAAACATTAATCCAATTTGTTTCAGACCAGTCATTGCGTCTGCAACCTTACGGTAGCTTGTTTGGTGGTGGCGGCTGAGAATATTTACACCTTCCAGCTTTTCTCGCACTTTCTTCGAGATTTCTTCTTGTGATAGATTAGATCCATCATTTACTGTAAGGATAATTTCATTAAAAGTAACTTCTGGTAAAGACGAAGCATTAGTGTATGCAAAACCATATTTACGGTAATCAGGAATAGTTAAGCCTTCCGGTGCGTAATAGACGTATTCCGCATTGCGAACAATCCCTTTGATCAGCCACTGCGTCTGCTTTACCCCTTCTCCCGCTGTAATCATATCACCGACTGACAACTCATGAACCGCAGCAAAGCGACTGTCCAGTAAAAGAGCGTTTACTTCACTTCCGTCCAGTCTGCTGCCTTCCAAAAGCTCCGGTATATTGATTCTGGTCGTTTCATCAACGGCATGTATATGCAGAACCGAGTTTGATGCTCCAGGAAGAGTAATGTCAGTTACCTTCCGACGCTGAACATCTTCAATTTCGTCCAGAGACCTAATGTTATCCAGGTCAGAATCAGTAACTTCAGCTTTATAAATCCAGTAATCAGCGAGGTTTGATTGCATATAATAATCAGCAACTTCGTTTTCAACCGTGCTTACATATAGATTGATACCACTGAACAAAGCAATTCCAAGGGAACATATACATACAATTGCCAATAATGACCAGCGGTTTTCCAGAATATCACGAAAAATCTTTTTTTGCAGCATTGTCACCATTTGATTCCCTCCAAATCTGCCGGATAATCCTGTACGCACTCTTTAACTACCATGCCGTTTTTCATTTCAATTAACCGATCGGCAATTGGAGCGACAAGAGAATTATGCGTGATGATTATCACCGTTTTTCCCATTTTACGGCTGATATCGGACAAAACTTTCAGAACCGTTTTACCCGTTTCGGTATCCAGTGCCCCGGTGGGTTCATCACATAGCAGTAAATCGGGGTTTTTACATATTGCTCTTGCGATAGCGACACGCTGCTGTTCACCTCCGGAAAGCTGGGAAGGAAAATTGTTAATCCTATCCCCTAAGCCGACAATACGCAGGGCTTCTTCCGGTTCCAACGGTGATTTGCAAACCTGCTTAGCCATCTCCACGTTTTCAGCCGCAGTCAGATTAGGTATAAGGTTATAGAACTGAAAAACGAATCCTATTTTATATCGACGGTAGTCAGTCAATTCGAATTCGTTCATCGTAGTAATATCCTTACCGTCGAAATAAATTTTCCCGGACGTGACGTTCTCCATGCCGCCTAAAAGATTGAGTACTGTGGTCTTACCCGCGCCGGAAGGTCCGAGAATAATACCAAGCTCACCGTTCCGGAATTGAAAAGATACCTGCTTTACAGCGTGAATGGTTATCTCGCCCGTCTTGTAATCTTTGCTAACGTTATCAAAAATAATATCTGCCAAAATTGACTCTCCTTTCGTATTTATGAACTTTATATTCTTTCTCGGTACATATATTACCATACACTATTTGACTTGTCAATCATAAAATGATATATTATTTACATAACGGATTTATAAAGTTCATATTTTTGAGAGGTGACCTGATGGACGGATTTGAAAAGAGAAGAAATGATAAAAAAGAAATCATTATGCAAACTGCCATAGAACTATTCAATAAATATGGGTTTGAGAAGGTAACTATGACCGAGATTGCGGAAAAAGCCCATGTTTCCAAGGTGTCGATATATAACTTCTTCGGGAGCAAAGACAATCTGCGCCGCATTATTATTAAGAATATTATAGATAAAAGTCTTGAAGAAACAAAAACACTTGTCAAAAAAGAATGTAATTTTATTGACAAAATGAGAGAATATCTGGAAGACAGAATCATCTATGGCAGCCAACACGA
>DATCLI010000207.1:0-11372 GCA_036563955.1 Clostridia bacterium
ATAAGGAGCAACTGCTTAAAAGCATGAACAACGCCTGTGAGGTTTTGCTGAAAAAATAAACATGCATGAAACTACAGTGATACAAACCGGAAGACAACGTTAGAACAGGAAAAATTAAGAGATGAAATAATAATGTTTTTGAAATCATCTTTTTGTATCCCAAAGCAGACGTTTTTTATTAAACTATAGACACAAAGCCTGGCCTGTGGTACAATATTTTGCGTGGATGAAAGCTTTGCAATATCAGGCGAAAGGCGCAGAATACATACTGCAAAGCGGTTTTATCAGTCTAAGTAATCGAGATATATGCGGGTGTAATTTAGTGGCAGAATATCAGCTTCCCAAGCTGACCGTGTGGGTTCGATTCCCATCACCCGCTCCAGTAAGTTGTCAGAGGGACTGTCAGAGGGACGGTTCTTTTGACATATTTATTCGTCTTACAGTTTTACATTTAACACATTCTCTTCCATGTCCATATTATTGTGATTTCTTTCATTATTACTGAATTCTTTGATGGGAGTTAATTCTATGTCAAAAGAACCGTCCCCTTGACAAACAAAATTTTAGGCTTGATTTTTCCATAAATTTTTGCAATAATTAATATTAATATAAACGCGCGTTTACAGGTATGGTGCAGCATGAAGAGCGAAGATATAGCCAGAATGGCGGGTGTTTCCAGGAGCACTGTTTCAAGGGTAATCAATAATTACAGCAATGTGCCTGACGAAACCCGCCGCAAGGTCATGAAGGTAATAGAAAAATATAATTACAGTCCAAACAGTTCCGCAAGGGCGCTTGCCGGTAAGAAAACCGACACGATAGGCTTGTTTATTGTAAGCATTGCCGAAAGCAGCAGCGCTACTCGTGTTTACCAGAACAACTATTTTTCTCCCTTCATTGAAGCGGTGATTGATACCGCAAACGCGAGAGGCATTTATGTTCTTGTGCATTCAATATTTTCAGTGCGGGATTACGCAAAGATAAAACAGGCTTTCATTGAGAAAAGGATGGATGCCGGCATCATTGTAGGCACGGAAAAGGATATAGGCGTTATGGCGGATGTCGCGGCGATGGGGTACCCGCTTGTTATCATCGATTATTCGCCCGAGGATATAATGCGGCTTGTCGGAAAAGGGAGGATAGCCGTAATTAATTCAATGGACGACAGCGGAACGCGTGAAATGATACAATACCTTTTGGGTTTAGGCCATAAAGATATTGGGATATTGGCAGGAAGAGACAATACATATTCCGGAAGAGTGCGGTATGAAACATATAAGGAAACATTATTGGAAAATGGAATCGAACCGCGTAAAGAGTGGGATTTGAAAGGCGAGTTTATAAAAAAAATCGCCGAACAGGCGGTTATTGACCTTATAAAAACCGGGAATCTTCCAACGGCGCTTTTTTGCTGCAATGATGATATGGCAATATCCGCAATTGATGTATTGTTCCGTGAAAATATAAAGGTTCCGGATGATATCTCTATCGCAGGCTTTGATGATATAATGCCGGGTTCATTTGTAAAGCCTGCGCTTACAACCGTCCGCGTTCCGATATATGATATCGCGCGGAAAGCAGTTGAACTTGTCCTTGAAATGATAGGGGATACTGCAAGAAATATAAGTACTTACACAATGGAAACAAAGCTTGTAATACGTGACAGTTGTAAAGAACGCGGCTAGAAACCGTATTTGTTATCAATTTTCAGCCTAACCGGTTTTTCTGTTTTTTTCGCCTGAAATACTAAGCAGGCGAGTATGCGGTTAGTTGTGAACTCGTGTTCACTCAGACAAGGGGGACATTTTATGAACTTTGGCTATTTTGATGATGCAAACAGGGAGTACGTAATAACGACTCCTGAGACGCCATACCCATGGATAAACTATCTCGGATCACAGGAATTTTTCTCATTGATTTCGAACACTTCAGGAGGTTACAGCTTTTACCGCGATGCGCGCCTTCGTAGAATAACTCGCTACCGCTACAACAGCGTTCCGGCAGACAGCGGAGGCAGGTATTTCTATGTTTATGATAACGGGGATTACTGGACCCCAGGATGGATGCCGGTAAAAAGGCAGCTTGACATGTATGAATGCAGGCACGGCCTGGGTTATACTTCGATAACCGGTGAACGCGGTGGAATCAGGGTAAACCAACTGTCATTCGTTCCTCTTGACTACAACGGCGAAGTAAGCAGGGTAACCGTGACGAATACTTCCGGTTCGAGAAAGGAAATTTCACTGTTTTCGTTTATTGAATTCTGTCTGTGGAATGCCCTGGACGACATGACGAACTTCCAGAGAAATTTCAGCACTGCGGAAGTAGAGGTTGAAGGTTCGGCGATATACCATAAGACCGAATACAGGGAACGCAGGAACCACTATTCTTTTTATTGGGTAAACACTGAAATTGACGGTTTTGATACCGACCGTGAAACCTTTATCGGATTATATAACGGTTTCGACTGCCCTCGCGCGGTGACTTCAGGCAAATCCTTCAATTCGATTGCAAGCGGATGGTCGCCTGTTGCGTCGCATCGCATCAGGATAGAACTTGAACCGGGGGAACAAAAAAGTTATAATTTCGTGCTTGGCTATGTGGAAAACCCGGCCGCTGAAAAGTGGGAAAGAAAAGGTGTAATAAACAAGAGAAAGGCAAAGGAAATGCAGGCAAGGCTTTCCTCCGGATCAAGCGTTGAAAATGCGTTTCACGAATTAAAAGAATACTGGAACGATCTTTGTTCCAAATTTGTTTTAAACAGCAGTGACGAAAAATTAAACCGTATGGTTAATATATGGAATGCGTATCAGTGCATGGTCACATTTAATATGTCAAGAAGCGCGTCATATTTTGAATCGGGAATAGGCCGCGGTATGGGCTTCAGGGACTCAAACCAGGATATCCTCGGCTTTGTCCATCAGGTTCCCGACAGGGCGCGTGAAAGGATACTTGATCTTGCATCGACACAGTTTGAGGACGGCGGCGCATACCACCAGTACCAGCCGTTGACGAAAAAAGGAAATGCCGACGCAGGAAGCGGCTTTAACGACGACCCGCTGTGGCTTATATTATCAACAGCACAGTATATCAAGGAAACGGGAGACTTTGATATACTTGATGAAATGGTTCCGTTTAACTGCGACGAAAATAACAAGGCATCCCTTTTTGAGCATTTAAAGCGCTCCTTTTATCATGTTGTAAACAACCTTGGCCCGCACGGCCTTCCGCTGATAGGCAGAGCCGACTGGAATGACTGCCTTAACCTTAACTGCTTTTCAACGGAACCTGACGAGTCATTCCAGACTTGCGGGCAGAAAGACGGCAGAGTTGCGGAATCCGTGCTGATAGCGGGAATGTTCGTCGCAATCGGCCCCGAATACATTGAGTTGTGCAAAAGGCGCGGGCTGAATGATGAGGCGGAAAAAGCGCAAACGCATATTGACAATATGGTGCAGGCGGTGCTCGAACACGGATATGACGGGGAATGGTTTCTCCGCGCATATGATAACTTCGGAAACAAGATAGGCAGCAGGGAATGCAGAGAAGGGCAAATTTTTATAGAACCGCAGGGCTTTTGTGTTATGGCGGGCATAGGCGTCAAGGAAGGGTTGGCCGAAAAGGCTCTCGATTCGGTTAAAGAAAGACTGGATACGAAATACGGGATAATCCTGCACACTCCCGCTTATACCGAATATGACCTGAATAAGGGCGAAATAACGTCTTATCCGCCCGGATACAAGGAAAACGCCGGGATCTTCTGCCATAACAATCCGTGGATAGTAATAGCCGAAACAGTGTTGGGAAGAGGAAACAGGGCTTTTGAGGTTTATTCGAAAACAGCCCCGGCATATATGGAAGAGGAAAGCGACATCCATCGGACCGAACCGTATGTCTATTCGCAGATGATTGCCGGACGCGACGCGGTACGGTTCGGTGAAGCTAAAAATTCATGGCTTACCGGAACAGCATCGTGGAACTATGTCGCCGTCACTCAGTATATATTGGGAATAAGGCCGGAATATGACGGGTTAAGGATTGATCCGTGCATTCCTAAAGACTGGACCGGTTTTACGGTAAAACGGGTTTTCCGCGGAGCGGAATACAATATTACCGTACAGAATACAAGCCATGTCAGCAAGGGAATTTGTAAACTGATTGTAGATTGCAGCGAAATTCAAGGAAATGTAATTCCTTTCAGTACAGGTAAGAAAAAATATGATGTGTTGTGCATAATGGGAAGCAAATAACGCATTTCTAACGGCTGGGGAAATGCTGTTATTACCCCCCCAAACAGCATTTTCCCCTGCCGCTCTTTAAGATTCACCGGCAGGAAACGGCCTGTTTCATTTTCTTGACATATTCTATTACGTAAGGCAAGCACTTTTCGCCGTATTGTTCAATTATCTTCACAATCGCGCTGCCGACAATAACGCCGTCGGATACCTCACAAATCCATCTTGCCTGATCGGGATTCGAAATTCCGAACCCGACGGCACAGGGGATATTGTTGACTTCTTTAGCAAGTTTTATCATATTCGTTATTTCATCACCGAGTTGTTCGCGTATTCCGGTTACCCCGAGCGAAGACACACAGTACAAAAATCCGCCGGCATCCCGGGCAATCATGCGTATCCTTTCATGCGATGCCGGAGAAATCATATGAATAAGTTCAACGCCGTATTTACGGCAGTAAGGAAGAAATTCTTCCCTCTCCTCGTATGGGACATCGGGAACGATAACTGCGCATACTTTCGTTTCCGAGCAATTTTTCATAAATTGCTCCGGACCATAAGAAAAAACAGGGTTCGCATAAGTCATAAAAGCAATCGGCACGTCACATTCCGGCCGTATACGGAGCAGCATCTCGAATATTTTATTTGTCGTAGTGCCCGAAGAAAGTGCGCGTATATCCGCCTGCTGAATAACAGGCCCTTCCGCAACCGGATCGGAAAACGGAATGCCCAGTTCGATCAGATCGGCGCCCGCTTCGGCCATGCCAAATATCAGCCTTTCTGTTATTTCAAGGGTCGGATCACCCGCAGTTATAAACGGTATGAAAGCCTTACCGTTTTTAAAAACCCGTTCCAAATCAGTCATGAATGCGCACCCCCCTGTATCTGGCTATTGCTGCGACATCTTTGTCGCCCCGGCCCGACAGGTTTATCACTATAATTTTATCTTTCCCCATTTTTGGGGCAAGCTTTTTTGCATATGCTACGGCATGCGCGCTTTCGACAGCGGGGATTATACCTTCAACTTGCGCGAGGTATTCAAACGCGTCGACTGCTTCATCATCGGTAACCGCGACATAATCCGCACGTCCGATATCCTTCAGGTACGCATGTTCCGGTCCTACCCCGGGGTAATCGAGTCCTGCGGATATCGAATAAACGGGGGCAATCTGGCCGTATTCGTCCTGGCAGAAGTATGACTTCATCCCGTGAAAAATCCCTAATTTCCCAACTGTCATAGTAGCCGCCGTTTCAAAAGAATCGGCGCCCTTTCCGGCTGCTTCACAGCCAATCAGGCGAACGGAGCGGTCTTCAATAAAATCGTAAAACAAGCCTATTGCATTGCTTCCTCCCCCGATGCAGGCCAACAGAATGTCGGGAAGCCTGCCTTCAATGTCAAGGATCTGCTTCTTTACTTCTCTGCCAATTATGCTTTGATAATCACGCACAATAGTCGGAAACGGATGAGGGCCCATTACCGAGCCGAGCACATAATGAGTGGTTTTCATGCATTGCGCCCACTCCCGAAGCGTTTCATTAACGGCATCCTTTAATGTTTTTGTTCCCGAATCAACAGGATGAACCTTAGCGCCCAGAAGTTCCATCCGGTATACATTCAAAGCCTGCCTTTCGGTATCTTCCCTTCCCATATATATGTCACATTCAAGCCCAAGCAAGGCAGCGGCCGTAGCGGTCGCAACCCCGTGCTGCCCGGCTCCGGTTTCGGCGATAACTCTTTTTTTTCCCATATATCTGGCAAGCAGCGCCTGTCCAAGCACATTATTAATCTTGTGCGAACCCGTATGGTTAAGATCCTCACGTTTTAAATAAAGTTTCGCCCCCCCGAGATCAGAGGTCATTTTTTCGGCATAATACAGCAAAGAAGGCCGTCCCGCGTAATTTTTCAGCAAATAATCAAGCTCCGCCTGAAATACAGGATCATTTTGCGAACTAATATATGCCTGTTCAAGTTCTATAAGGGCATTCATCAGTGTTTCGGGAACATACTGCCCTCCGTGGATGCCAAATCTTCCAGTTGGCATAAAAACATCACATCCTTTATATAAATAAAAAACTTTTGCCCCAAAAAAGGGACAAAAGTGTTAACTTCTGCGGTGCCACCCACATTGGCGGTAAAACCGCCCGCTCATTTCGTATACTGACATATACTCCCTTCTGGTAACGGTAAGGGTGTCCGTCGGCGCCTACTGTATTTTCAGGCCGCCCTCGCAAGCCCATTCGGAATAACCTTTATAACCGCATTCACACCTGCAGCGGCTCTCTGAGTATAAGCGGGCATTCTTACTATTCTTGCTCATCGGTTTATCTTAATTAAGTCTGATAATAACACGGATGATATAATCTGTCAACAAGCACGCCTTGCGTTTCATAGGAGACGGAAGATATTTCTTTCACTTTTATATTTCAAAACTGTCAAATATTTCAGCTATTGAGACATTGCTGAAATATTTCTTTGCTTCGTCCAAAAGTGCTTCTTTCAGTATCGGATTATAATGTGTTAATACCAGTTTTTCAGCATTTGCTTCTAAGCTTATATTTGCCGCACTCTTTGCAGACAAGTGGTGTGTTTCATCAAATTCCTTTTGTGCCAGAAAAGATGATTCACACAGGAACAGTGCGGCAAAGCTGGCAATTCTGTTAAGTTCCGGACATAAACCGCTGTCGCCCGAATACGCAAAAATTTTGTTATTACAACTGAAGCGCATGCCGTATGACTCAACCAGGTGAGACACCTTTATAAATGAAACATCAACTGAGCTGTCCGGAATTTTAAGATTCATATTATCACTGATGGTTTTCATTTCAAATATATTATTTGTCGACAGTTTATTATACGCCCAATCAGGCAAAGCCGGTGTTAGAAGGAGTATCCTGTCAATCCGTTCTCCGTGCGACTTTCTTGTTTCAAGCTGATACTTAGCGCAGAATAAATCAGCGAAATGATCAAAATGCAAATGGCTTATGATAATTACATTTATCGCGGAAAGATCATAATGATGCTGAAGTTTGGCCAAACAGCCATTCCCCATGTCAATAAGGATATTCTTCTGATCGGCTTCAAGTAAACAGCAGGAGCAAGCTCCGTCCTTTGCGGGACAGGAAGCATTGTTCCCGTAAATAGTGAGCTTCATGACAGCCTCCGTTTCACCGGAAATAAATAATACGATACAGTCCCATTATACTTCTTCTTTTAGTAAAAATAAAGCAGGCTTCTTCAGTTAATTGAAAATAAGTTTTATATATGATACAATTATATAAAACAAAATTTCATAATTTTGGGAGTGCTGCTATGGAAATAAAATATGATGATTTGACAACAGAGAAAAGCAATCCGAAAACCACCGATATAGACATAATGAATACCGAAGAAATGCTGTATGTTATTAACAGTGAAGACAAAACAGTTGCTTATGCAGTAGAGAAAGAGATACCGAATATTGCCCGGGCGGTTGACCTTATAACTGCAAAACTGAAAGAAGGCGGAAGGCTGATATATGTCGGAGCAGGAACAAGCGGAAGGCTTGGAATTATAGATGCGTCGGAATGCCCGCCAACATTCGGAACAGAACCGGGTACCGTATATGCCATGATAGCCGGAGGAGATACCGCGCTGCGCAATGCTGTTGAAGGAGCTGAAGATTCTTATGAATCCGGGGAAGCCGATATTCTGAATATTAATATTTCTGAAAAGGATGTCGTGGTGGGAATTTCTGCAAGCGGATCTGCAAGATATGTAATTGGTGCGTTAACTGAGGCAAAAAAGAAGGGGGCTGCAGCTATAGCTGTTTGTAATTCAAATCCGTGCCCTGTTTTGGAAATAGCTGATATAGGAATTTCACCAATAGTCGGACCCGAAGTGATAATGGGCTCAACACGCATGAAAGCCGGAACTTCACAAAAAATGGTATTGAATATGCTTACGACCGCATCCATGATTAAACTTGGCAAAGTCTATAAAAATCTTATGGTTGATATGGTATTGAGCAATAAAAAACTGAAAAACAGAATGAAAAGAATTATAATGCTTGCTACCGATAAGAATCAGTCGGAGGTTGAAGAGTATATTTCAAATCATATGGGCGCAAATATGAAGGAAATAATTGTGTCCCTGTTGACAGGATACGGTATTGATGAAGCGGTGAAACTGCTCAAAGAAAATGGAGGTTACGTAAGAAAGGCAATAGAAGCAGCACAAAATCTGCACAATTGTGTTTAATATCTGTAAGGGACAGGTTGTTGAAAATGAAATATGTTATTGGTATTGACGGAGGCGGCACAAAAACTAAACTGAAGGTTTCGTCTGTTAATAAGGAACTCATATGGACGGGCAGCTCCGGAGCGTGCAATCTTACTTCGGAAAAGCCGGATATTGTCCGCGGAAACTTGCATTCACTGATTAAACAGTGCATGGTAACAAATAAATTATCGAAAGAAGACTGTTTAGGCATATGTATCGGCACTGCAGGAGCCGGCAGTATAAAAAATCGCGAGCTAATCCGCGCAATAGTAAATGAACTTGATATCACATCAAATATTATAGTCACAACAGACTGTGAAGCCGCGTTATATGGCGCATTGGACTGCGGCAGCGGAATAATTGTTATTTCCGGCACCGGGTCCGTATGCTTTGGGAAAAATAATGACGGGCAAACTCACCGTGCAGGCGGGTGGGGTCATTTGATCAGCGACGAAGGCAGTGCTTATTATATCGGCATCTCTATTTTGAAACAGGTTATGAAGAGTTATGACGGATGTAATCACAAAACCGTACTTACCGACCTTGTATTAAACAAGCTGGGTTTAAATGAACCACCCCAGTTGGTTGACTATGTATATAATGACAGGACGGGAAAATCTGAAATTGCAGCTCTTGCTGTCTTATGTGATACGGCATGTGAATATGGCGATAAGACTGCCGAATTGATTATGGATAAAGCCGCATTGAAGCTTTTTGAACTGATTGACGCGGTAATCCGAAGATTGGGCATGGATAAGGGAAAATATACCTGCGCATACTCCGGAAGTACGATCATACAATCAAAATATTTAAGACAAGCCTTTAGTGATAAACTTCATGGTAAATATAAGAATATAAGCATAATAAAAAGTATAAACGATGCGGCATGGGGATGTATTGTTCTGATGCTTGAAATGCTTGGAATATGAATTCCCTGCCTATACTTCTTGGAAAATAATTTTAATATATTTAATGCGGGTGCTTTATGTGTGGAGTTGTATTAAAAATTAATGAGATGCTTAATGAATTCAACAGGTCTGAAAGAATGGTTGCCGAATACATACTTTCCAACCTTGATAAAATAGTCGGCCTTACAATATCAGAATTAGCCCAAAGAAGTAAAACAAGCAAAGCTACGGTGATCCGATTCTGCCGGTTGGTTGGATCCAAAGGATACCGTGATTTTACAATAAAGCTTGCTGCAGAAACTGCAATTTCAAAAAATGGCAGCAGTAAAACAGATTACATAGACATATCGGTCGGAGATGATATTGAACTGATTTTACGTAATGTATGCCTGAACAATAAAAAGGCTATAGACGATAGTTATTTAATTTCAGATATGGAATCGATAAAAAAAGCAGTGGATGCAATTATAAGAGCGAAAAAATTAAACTTTTACGGTGTCGGAGCATCTAATATTGTTGCAATGGATGCCTGCCATAAGTTTTTAAGAATAAACAAAAACAGCATTGCGCATCCGGATGCTCATATTCAGCTGACGGCCGCATCAAATCTTGATAATGAGGATGTCGCGGTGGCAATATCATGGTCGGGAACTACGAATGAAATAATCCAATGCGTTAAGCTTGCAAAAGATAACGGCGCTACTGTTATCTCCATAACAAAGTACGGCAGAAATCCTGTGGCCGATTTGTCAGATATAAAACTAATGCTCGTTTCTCCGGAAACAACCATTCGCTGCGGCGCAATGAGTTCTCGCATCGCACAGCTCAATATGATTGATATTCTGTATTCGTGTATAGTTAGTAAGGAGTATCACAATGTAAAACAATACCTGGAGAGAACAAGTAAAAATATAAAAGCAGTAAAATAACTGCCCGCGATCAGTTTTGATGAAATTACCAAACAATTTTTTCCGCTGAATTAAACGGAGAAAGGTTTGCCGCTTGCCAATGGGGGGAGAAAAGTGAGGTACAAAGCAGTTCTTATTGATGATGAACCATGGTCACTGGTTCATATGTCCAATATTTTCAAATGGTCTGAAATGGGATTTGAGATTGTTTCTCAAATAAGCAATGCCGAGGAAGCACTGGACATAATATCGCAAACAAAGCCCGACGTAATTTTTACAGACATCAGGATGCCGGGAATATCCGGCTTGGATTTAATGAAAAGCGTAAGAGTAAACGGCGTTGATACCGAATTTATAATAATAAGCGGCTTTGCTGATTTTTCGTACGCACAGGAAGCAATACAACTCGGAGCGTTTGAGTATTGCCTGAAGCCAATAAGTTCGCAGCAGGCAGATAATATTCTTTTAAGATTATCAAAACGCCTCTGGAGTAAAAGGCACGGCACTACCTATTATGAGTATTATGAAGACCCGAATAATAAACAGTTTGTTTCATCCAAAGAAGAGAATATGTCGGAAGAGATTATTGAGGATAAATTTGATAAAATACTGTCATATATTAACGATAATTTCCAAACAAAAATTCATCTTAAGGAACTTGCAAATACTTTTTTCCTGCATCCCAACTATATTTGCAGCCTCTTTAAAAAAAAGACGGGGCTTACTTTTTCAGAGTATATTACTAAACTGAGAATGGAAGAAGCATCGAGAATTTTAGCGGATAAAAGCCGTTTAATTGACGAAGTTGCCGTAAAATGCGGGTATGATGATTATTTTTACTTTAATAAGGTTTTCAAAAAATATTATGGGATCACCCCAACCGAATACCGTAAAAAAATATATTAATAAAATCATATGTTTAACACGGCCATGTCTGAGATCTGCATATAAGGCGGAGACTGCGGAAATTCCAATTTGGAAGGACGATATATCATGAAAAGAAATCTCTATGATTTACCGGTTAAGATCCAGTTTCGCATTTTAACAATTGTTGCTCTTGTAC
>DATCLI010000208.1:0-5911 GCA_036563955.1 Clostridia bacterium
GGTTATTCCGCTGTGCCGCACATATCTAATATTTTAAACCAAGGGGAAAATTTACCTGGAAATATTAATGAAATGTTAAAATTTCCGTACAAATTCATATTTTATTTAACATAAAATATGAATATGAAATAAAAGAGACAAGACAAATTATATATGTGCATAATTACTAAATTGAATAAAATATGAATGCTTTATATTTGTATAAACTATAAAATAATAAATAAAAAACTGTTGACAGTTTATTTTATCAATGTTATTATTTAGCCAATGAATGACTTTTGGTTTTAGTTAATTAGTTTAAATAAATCTGAAATAAAAATCAAAAGTCAAAATAAAAAGGAGGGTTTGCGATGAAGAAATTATTGCCTGTATTACTAATTCTGGTTATTATGCTTTCTGTATTTGCAGGATGCGGAGACAAGGGGAAACAGGACAAAACCGCGACAGGCTCTGAATCAGGCGATACAGCAAAAAGCGGCGGGAAGGCCGTACTGAACGTATCTGTTTTTGCTCAGGAACACGAGCAGGTCATGTACAGGGAATGCATCAACAAATTTGAAGAGAAGTTCGATTGTACGGTAAATTTTCAGGTGGCCGGAGATCAATACTGGCCGGAACTTGAAGCAGCTTTAACTGCAAATGCGGCACCAGATGTATTCTACCTTGGTCTAAGCGATGTAAAAAAACGTGTGTGGGCCGATAAGATTGTTGCTTTGGACGATTTGCTGGATGTGTCTTCTTTGGATAAAATATGGCCTGAAGCTTTGAATTTGTATAAGTATGATGTGGAGACGAACAAACTCGGAGTAGGCAAGATCTGGGCGCTGCCGAAAGATTTTTCAGCTGTTTCGATGACTGTCAACAAGGCGATACTTGAAAAGCGCCGTCCCCAAATTGAGGCTTTGGTTGCAAACGGTACACTGCCGTTTTATCCAGAAATAGATAAGGACGGCAATCTTCCGGTTTATACGTTTACGGAGTTTGCAACTTTATGCAAGACACTGACGTTCGAAGATCCTACATTACCGGAAACAGCAGGCTCAAAGCAGGTATACGGGACGCATCTTTGGGAAGACTTTACTCTTCCGTCCTTTATCTGGGGCGCCGGGGGAGATTATCTGAACGAAGATGCGACAAAAGTTCTTTTTGATACACCGGAATTTATCGAAGGCTATGAAGGATTTATGAAAATTGTTGAGATGGGCGGATCCGGCCTTTCAACCGATGAGGTAACGGGATATCTGAAATTCCTTGCCGGACGCTGCGCATATTTCCCATGCGGTACGTGGGATGTCGGCGCTTTCCAGGCTATTGAAGACGATGAATCGATAAATCCGGGAAAATCATGGTTTGACTTCGATGTCGCTCCGTGGCCTATCAGTGACAGATATAAAAACCTCTCCATTAAGGACAGACAGAATAAATGGGTTGGACGCGTAGATTCGATTGGGTACTGCGTATCAAAGCAATCTAAAAACCAGCAGCTTGCTGCAGAACTGGCATATATGCTTTCAGCCGACGAAGAAGTTCAGCGTTTTCTTGCAAAACGGGGCGGACAGCTTCCGAATATAGTATCAATGGCTGAAGGGGAATATCTGACGGACGATTCATATTTCCCCGAAACACGAGTAGTCTTTGTAAGAATGCTTCAGGGGCAGAATGGGCACCGCGTTCCTACTACCCTTACATTTAACGGGTTGTGGCATTCGGATGCGTTTATTTCCGGTGTGGACAGCGTATGGAGCTATTACGAGGGCAGTGACAAAGGCGTTCCTCCGATGAGTGTGAGCGAGTACTGCAGGAGTGTCCAGCCGGAAGCGCAAGCTCTGCTCGAGCAGTCTATACAGGATGAAAATGACATAAATCCGTTCAAATAGGAAAATAGATATTAAAAATAAAACCTGATATTGCGGGAGGCGTTATTGTTGAAAGAAAAAACAAACAAATTACACTTTCGCGTATTGGACAATATCTGGGGATACGCATTTGTGCTTATCCCCATTATTGGTTTAATAGTATTTGTGCTGATACCGCTTTGCATGTCGGTATACGCAAGTTTCACCTCATGGCCTCTTGGACAGAAAATTACCGATGCTAAGACAGTCGGTTTCAAAAACTACATAACCATGTTCAATACACCGTTATTCTGGAAAAGCCTTGGAAATACGTTTTATTATATGCTTGGCCTTCCAATAGGGCTGATCCTTTCAATTATATACGCGGCTCTTATGAACCGCGGCACAAGGTATGAGAATGTATTTCGTGTAATTTACTATACGCCGGTTATTACAAGCGTTGTCGCTGTTAGCTTTATTTTTCAGCGAATGTTTATGACAGACGGCGGAACAATAAATACCTTTCTTATGTCGGTCGGGATAAAAAATCCGCCGAACTGGCTGAGCCATCCAGGTTACACAAAATGGGTGATAATAATAATGGCTGTCTGGAAAGGTCTTGGAAGTTCGATACTAATGTATATCGCTGGAATGCAGGGGATATCGAAATCATATTATGAAGCGGCCAAAATAGACGGTGCGGGTTGGTTTTTCACTTTCCGAAAGATTACATTTCCACTTTTAATGCCTGTTACCTTTTATTTGCTGGTTACCGGTATTATCGGCGGAGCGCAGATGTATGTCGAACCCAGGTTGATTTTTACCGGAAACGGGCCGGCTAATAGTACTTTTACAACAGTTATACACCTTTACGACAACACATTCAGAAATTCAAAAGCCGGTTACGGATCAGCCGTTGCAGTCGTTCTGGGGATAATAGTATTCGTTGTTACCGCACTGCAGTTCTTCATACACGAAAGGGGGGGCAGTCTTGAAAAGACAAAAGCAAATAACTGATATCTGCGTGTTTATATTTCTGGCGCTCGGTTCCGTTGTAATGTTTTATCCGTTTATATGGATGATATTTACGTCATTCAAGCCTAAAATGCATATATACCTCTCCGGGCTGCTGCCAAGAGTATGGGATTTTTCAAGCTATATTCAGATATGGGACGAGATTCCCCTCGTGCGCGGTTTTCTTAATACAATACTGTACTCTGTGCCTCCGGTTATTGTCGGTTCCTTCGTATCGGCAGCGGCAGCCTTTGCTTTTTCGAAAATCAGGTTTAAAGGAAGAAATACTGTTTTCCTGATTCTGCTTGGTGCGATAATGATTCCTTTTCCTTCGATTATGATACCGCAGTTTGTTCTCTTCAGCGAATTGAAAATGCTGCAGACGCCGTGGCCTCTTATACTGCCGAAGCTTACCGGAAATGTGCTCATGATTTTTTTCCTGCGCCAGTATCTGAGTTATGTACCGGATTCAATAGTTGATGCGGCAAAGATAGACGGATGCAATTATTTCGACATGTTTTATCGAATTATTCTTCATTTAGTGACGCCTGCTCTTGCCGCCCATGGAGTATTGTGGTTTATTGGTTCGTGGAATGACTATCTTGCGCCGACAATATTAATAAAGAATGAGATCTGGCAGCCTGTGACGGTAATGGTTGCAAAATTTAACGAACAATACGCTATTAACACGCATGTGCCGAGAATAATGGCCGGTTCGGTAATGCTGCTCATTCCTGTTTTGATAATTTACGGGTTTTTCCAGAAATATATTATTGAAACAGTAATGTTTTCCAGTGTAAAGGAGTGATAAGAACAGCTTAACCGATGGAAAAATGATTTCATATTCAGGTTACTATAATAATAAGGAATTATTGTGCGGCAGTTAAAAAAATAACGTCCGAACAACAGCAGCGATATGGCGAAAATGCTCGAATAGAGCACAAATCGCTTGATTTCTTTGGTTAAGTATTTTATACTATTTTTTAGTTAAACAGAACTGTGCAGCTTTATGTTTTTGGAGGCGAATATGTTACACATAAAAACACTTAATGAAGGTCTGGAAATTTTTAAGGCTCTCGGATCGGAGATACGAACAAAGATTATTGAAACTCTTCTTGAGAATAACGGCATGAATATGAATGAACTTGCCTCAGCCCTCAATATTTCAAACAGCGCCCTTACAGGGCATATTAAAAAGCTTGAGGACTGCAGGCTTGTTGCAATCAGCAGCGAACCTTCAAGACATGGCAATCAAAAAATATGTACGGTTCATTTGGATAAAATCTTAATAGAAATGAATTCTGAAGATAAAACAAAAGATATATATGAAATTGACATAAAAGTCGGACATTACTCGGATTATGTCGTATATCCAACCTGCGGGCTGGCTTCGAGTGAAGCGCTAATCGGGGAAGTGGATGATCCGAGATATTTTGCGCACCCTGATCACCTGAATGCAGATATTCTTTGGTTTACAAGGGGATATGTAGAATACATTATCCCTAATTTCCTGCCGGTTTCACAAAAAATAGATCAGATAATGATATCTCTTGAATTAGGTTCCGAGGCGCCAGGCTGCAATGATAACTGGCCGTCGGACATACATTTTTATATCAACGGCAAATGGATTGGGTACTGGACCAGTCCCGGCGATTTCGGAAATGTAAAGGGGATTTTTACGCCTAAATGGTGGTATCCGAACTGGAACCAGTATGGGCTTCTGAAACTGATAATGATTAACAAAGAGGGCACCTTTATTGACGGCTTGCAAATATCAAATGTTTCGCTTAAGGAATTTGATCTGGACTATAAAAGCGCAATAAAATTCAGATTGGCTGTTCCGGATGACGCGGCTCATATTGGCGGACTTACAATCTATGGAAAGAATTTTGGCAATTACAATCAGGATATTAATGTCCGGATAAACTACAGCCCTATTAAAGAGGAAAACTAGCCGAAGTTATCAAAAACCGGATATCCGTCGTTTGCCCACTCAATTTCAACTATCATTGCATGCCTGTTTGGATCATAAAGGGGGTTCCCATAGATCTTCTCGTACTGCCTTGCATGACAAATAAGCAGGTCTTTTCCATCCTCAGTTTTCGTAAAGCAGTTATGTCCCGGACCGAATATTTTCTTTTCAGGTATGCTTTTTAAAACAGGATATCTTGATTTCTTCCATGAAGCAGGATCCAATAAGTCAGAATTCTCGCTGGCGGTAAGCATTCCAATGCAGTAATTCGCACCGGTTGAGCTTGCGGAGTAGGTAATGTACAGATTGCCGTTTTTCTTTAAAACAGCCGGTCCTTCATTAACCCAGTAATCAACCCTCTCCCAGTCATAGTCCGGTGAAGTCAGCAGGACCTGATCTGTTTTAAGCTTAAACGGCGACTGCATTTCAGCTATGTAGAGATTTGAAATCTGCCTGCCTACGCTTACTTTTTCAGCCCAAACAAAATACCTTTTGCCGTTGCTTTCAAATATCGTGCCGTCAAGTGAGAAAGAACGGAAAGAAAAAGGATCCGAATCAGCGCTTTGCATCTTTCCTTTTTCAATCCATAGTCCGTCTATAGGATCATTTTCGCATTCAAGCACGAATATGCGGATATTCCATATATCTTCGCGCTCGCCTGCGGCAAAATAGATATACCACTTGCCGTCAAGATAATGTATTTCAGGAGCCCAAATATGTTTGCTCATCAAGCCATGTTCATGTTTTCTCCATATAACATGCTCATCGGCTTCTGTAAGGCTTAATAAATCCTTTGACCTTCTTAGAATTATCCGGTCATATTCGGGAACTGATGCGGTAAAATAGTAAAATCCGTCAAAATGTCTGTATACATACGGATCAGCCCGATTCAATATCCAGGGGAAACAATAGTTTGAATAATGTGCTTTATTTATTGCCATATTTAACTCCCTTTATTCAATATAAAAATAAAATAATTTAACATTACATTAATAATATATGATAATTGAATAAATTTCAATCTTAAATCATAATTTTTTATCGTTAAAACAAAAACATCATTTAGAAAAAAATCGCCGCAGCACGGAAT
>DATCLI010000209.1:0-3153 GCA_036563955.1 Clostridia bacterium
ATCCTGAAAACTTTGAAAAAGCAATAACGGAGCGCACGAAGGCATTATATATTGAAACTATCGGAAACCCGGGGATTAATTTGATTGATATTGAAAAGGTTGCCGCCATCGCGCATGAGCATAAAATTCCGCTGATAGTGGATAATACCTTTGGAACGCCTTACCTTATAAGGCCTTTTGAATACGGCGCGGATATTGTCGTCCACTCCGCGACAAAGTTTTTAGGAGGTCATGGTACATCAATCGCAGGCGTAATTGTCGATTCCGGACAATTCGACTGGGAGAAAAGCGGAAAATTCCCGGGCCTTACCGAGCCTGATCCGAGTTATCACGGCATGAGGTTTACGGAAGCGTTTGGAAAGGCCGCATATATCGGTAAAGTAAGGGTGCAGCTTCTGCGTGACACCGGCGCGTGCCTGAGCCCGTTTAATGCCTTTTTGTTGCTCCAGGGATTGGAAACTCTTTCTCTCAGGGTAGAGAAACATCTTTCGAATACAAAAAAGATAGCAGAATTTTTAACAGGGCATTCAAAGGTAAACTGGGTTAATTATCCGTCAATTCCCGGCAGCAAATATTATCACCTTGCCAGGAAATATCTGCCGAAAGGTGCGGGATCGATTTTCACGTTTGGCATAAAAGGCGGGATGGAGGCGGGAATCCGGTTTATCGAGAACCTTGAACTGTTTTCACTGCTCGCAAATGTGGCGGATGCGAAGTCACTTGTTATACATCCGGCCAGCACAACGCATGCCCAGCTTTCGAGCGAGGAACAGCTCGCTGCGGGCGTAACGCCGGATATGATCAGGCTCTCGATTGGTATTGAGGATCCCGACGATCTGCTGGAGGATCTTGCTCAGGCGCTGGAGAAAGCATAATCATTAGGAAGTGAGCGTAAAGAAAAAACAAGAATCAGACAGGTAAGAAATATAAATAAATGATAATCAATATTGCAGGAGTATAAATAATTTAGTGAGGTGGGAATATGGCAGGAATAGCGAAAAATTTAACGGAACTTATCGGAAACACGCCTATGCTTGAACTTGTAAACTACAGCAAAAACGAGGGATTGGAAGCAAGGATTATTGCCAAGCTCGAGTATTTTAATCCCGCAGGGAGCGTTAAGGATCGTATCGGGTACGCGATGATCCGCGATGCCGAAGAAAAGGGCCTTATTAACAAGGATACTGTTATTATCGAGCCTTCAAGCGGAAATACGGGGATAGCTCTTTCCTTTGTTGCCGCTGCAAGAGGATATCGGCTCATTATTACGCTTCCCGAAAATTTCAGCCTTGAAAGAAGGAGCCTTATGAAGGCGCTTGGCGCCGAATTGGTCCTTACACCGGCTCAGGAAGGAATGAGCGGTGCGATTAAAAAAGCCAATGAGCTTGCCGCGCAAATAGAAAATTCTTTTATTCCGCAGCAGTTTGAAAATCCGGCCAATCCCGAGATCCACAGAAAAACCACCGCGGAGGAGATTTTGCGCGATACGGGAGACAACGTTGATATTTTTGTGGCCGGCGTCGGAACGGGAGGAACATTAACCGGAGTCGGCGAAGTATTAAAGAGCAGGATTGAAAATGTCAGGATTGTTGCTGTTGAACCGGCGGATTCTCCGGTATTGTCGGGAGGCGTGAAAGGACCACACAAAATTCAGGGCATTGGCGCAGGTTTTATTCCAAAGATACTTAATACGGATGTTATTGATGAGATATTTCAGGTGAAAAATGAGGAAGCTTATGAGGCTTCAAGAAAGCTTGCTTCACTCGAAGGGCTTCTTGTTGGAATATCTTCCGGAGCTGCTGTGTATGCCGCGTCACAAATAGCCAGAAGACCTGAAAACAAAGGGAAAAATATAGTTGCGATTCTTCCCGATACGGGAGAGAGATACCTCTCAGCAAACCTGTACGAATGACAATTTACCGGATATACAATTTTGCCGGTGTTTTCCTGTTAATTGCGGCACATACTCTCGGCACATACGTTTGAGTAACAAAATAAAAAACCAGGGCAGAAACCCTGCCCTGGCATCCTTTACATACGCATGCCCTGATTTCCCTGCATGCCCTGCTGCCCTTGCTGCTGTTGTCCTTGCTGCTGACCGCCGCCCTGCAGCTGCGAATATACCTGCTGTACCTGATTTGGCTGTGCCGGTGACGCAGGTTGGTAGTAGCCTTTTTGAGTTGCATATTGTGCCAGCTTGTACTGGCGTTCTTCGTCAGCGTCACGCAATTGCTGGAATGTTTTTCTGAGCTCGGGGTTGCTGCTTTCGGATATTGCGCTCGCATAACCGGTTAAGCTGCTTTTTAACGAGTTCAAATAGTCGTTTACCATATCTTTTTCAGTCATCATAAAATCATCTCCTTACTGTAAAAATGACATCAATTTTTGCTTGTTCGCCTTTGCATCGCTTGCGTCTTTCTGAAGCATCTGCTTTAGAGTCTGGTCCTGGCACTGCTGCGCATAGGTTTCAAGCTTTTTTACGCATGTATCGTGGGCTCCTATCATATGCCGCAGGTTTTGCAATTCCATTTCGTTGATGTGTGACATATCGTTTCTCCTTTCTTTACACGTTATCGCTATTTAGTTTTGATAAAATATCAAAGATTATTCAATAACGCAAAATATTAGCAAGGAAAATGCAATATAAAATCCATTTTCTCTGCATCACAAAGAATTAAAACAATCTTGACGGTTTCCAAATTTAGTAATACCATATATATTACTTATACGGTTATCTGATGATAGAGCCTCGACAGAGCTGGAACATCCGCGGATGACTGTACCGGGGGGCCAATATGATGAAGAAAACAATTATTACCGACATGCAGAAATCTGATATTTCTCAAGCCTTAAGAATATTATGCAGCGGCGGAATTAATCATATAGTGGAACTGTTTTCCCAGGGTAGTCCTAAAGCCGTGGAGACAGCAAAAAAATTTTACAAGGATAAGTACCTTGATTATTGCGTCCAAAAAAATATGGAATTCAGGGATGTTTTTAATGACATTATTTCAAATGTTGATCCAACCTTTTTTACACAGAAGGGTGCTGGAATTCCTGGAAAAGGGTAATTGATAGTATTTTATTATTTTATCGCCGACATTATAATTTGTTCGCATAATTCTAATATCCGTGAACTGTTTCCTGTAAAAT
>DATCLI010000210.1:0-3318 GCA_036563955.1 Clostridia bacterium
TTGTGAGAGACGGCAGCAAGTATTATATAAGGATTTATGATCTCGACCCGGATACATGGTATGACATAAGGCCGTTTTATAAAAGCGGGGACCAAAGGTACTGGTATGACAGCAAAGATAAGGATTGGGACGAATCCGAAGGCAGTCCCGTTAAAATGAAAACAAGAAATACTTTAAATGAAATAGAAGTGCGTTTTGCAGGAGAAAAACTCTATAAATATTTTCTTGAACTGAGGACCGACGATGATGAAGGTTATACAACCCTCGAATATAACGCGACCGGGGAAACGGATATTGGTTATACCCTTAGTGACGGCACACGCATCGAGTTTTATCTTGAAAAGACAAATGCATACCTGGAAGATGGTCTGGAGGATAAATATCTGTATTACGCCAAAATCAGCCAGGTACTCCGCAGAAGAAGCGACGGCGTCTATACAAGGCAGCCGCTTTTCAGCAACACGCGCTACTATATAAAGGTTTGGGCCCATAATATTGAAGACTCAAAGCATATAGGTCCTGTCACGATACGAACCGATTTCAGCCAGAGTGATTACGATAAGGATCACATGAAGGATGAAATACGCGACATGTTTGAAACAAAGGCAGACAGCCTGATGCGCAAGCTTTATTTTACCGTGAATGAAAAAAACAGGGCTGTCAACAGGGTTATGCTTAAGGCATCGAGGATATCAAACCTTATGCAGGTATCGGGATATGCGGGCGTTACCGTAGACATATCGAAAGAAAACCCCGAAGCAGCCGTTGATATTATATTAATTCCATTTGATATTCTAAAAACGATACAGGCGAATAACAGCCGTCTGACAATTAAACTTGCAGGCGGTGATATAACCGTGACGCGTGATTCTTATGATCTTGACGCGCTGAAAAGGCTGTCTGATGCGGTCGGCGTAAAAGAAACAATGCTTGAGATTACGGTTGAACGCAAAGCATCGGGAACAGCGCCCGCGCCGTTTGGATATTCGTTTGCTTCAAAGGTTTACGATATAAGAATTGTTTCTATGGGTATGAAACGTACATATGCGGAAATCAACGAGATTATTTATGACATCCTGAAAGAACCGGAAGCAACGGGCCCGTTCAAGTACGGCATCCTTGACAGGGAGCTCGCGAAGTTACTGGAAAAGGAAACAAACCTCAACTATATGAGCAATATCGAGCTTGACAATATGATTTCTAATATTATCGATATTGTTGAAGAGGAACTGTCGATGTATATCAACGATATCCTTGAAGGAGGAAGAGGCTTTTCGGCTTCAAGGATAAGCAGTAAAGACGTGCCTGAACTGCCGGGGGGCGTTAAGCTTAAAATGGTCCACACAGGCACAGGCGCAATGACGGAGCCTTATATGCTTACAAAAGAGAATCCTGTCTGGCGCGAACCGGAAGGAATAAAGGCCTGGATATTCCCTTATGTCGTTATTACCGCGTACAGGCCAGGCCAGTATACTGTCTTTAATCTGCCGGCCGTGAAAATTCAGACTCCTGACGGAGCGATTGATCCTGATTTCAGGCTTCTGTCACAAAAATATGACCTTAGCAAAGCGTTCGGTACGACAGCGTTGTATCCCGGAGATTATGTTTCCGCTGAAAATGCGGTTTTGCTTTTTGAAATCGTAACGGAAACGGGCAATGAGGTAAAGGGATTGTCGATACCGGCTAAGATAAATTACTATAAGCTTAATGAAATATTTCCGGCGGCTTCGGTCAGGCAGAATATAAACCGCGGGCAGGCAGTCTGCCTTGTTGTCGAGATATACTCCTATAAAACGGGAGTGCCTTCCGCGATGCTGAGGCCGTCGAAAAGGCTGTTCATCAGTAATGCTGATTCGATGCCCGATTATTTGTATAACCGGCTCGTTATTGCGCTTGATTTGGGCATTGAAAACCTTGAACCGGGTAATACGTATGCGGCGGACAGAACGGCAACCGTTGAAGAGGTCCTCGACAAAGTTGTCTCGGTGCTTGAATTGCTCGGTGAATGGTGATTGGAGGGAATGGCAGCATGAGAAAAAAAATTATACTGCGCATAATTGTATGGATTATTATATTGGGAATGCTGGCTGCTTTCGTTGTGGATCTTGCGTTTGCACAGGTGATTCCTTCAACGCCGCCCCAGAACTTAAGAGTTTCGGATATAGGCTACGAAAATGAAGCGGGACAAAACTGGTTTGCGGCTTTTTCGTGGAATTTGCCCACGTATCCTCCCGAAGCCACACAGGAAAAGTCACAGACATTTTCTTTCAACCGCATTGAAAGAGGTTCGGGAAGAATTACGAGTAATGTGGCCGAAATAACCTTAGGCAGCACAACTACCTCGTTTACAACATCGGGATACGGAATTGAGCTTGACCACGGAACGATTTATGAATTGTACGGCACTTCGTCATACACATACGGCGATTTCGGGCAGTATACGTTTACATCCGGAAAATCTAACCGTGTTAAATTCCTTACGCATCTCGAGTTCGGCGCGGAATTGATTTCAGGAACAAATGAGATAAAAATTGTATGGGATGACGTATGGGATACGAACGGCCGTATTGACTACCGCATCCTCATTTCGGATACGTCGGGATTCACGCAGCCTCCGTCGGTTCCGGACATAATAGGATCGCAGATAGGTACGGAAAACAGCAAGGTGACTGCTTCGGGCGGGCGTCTTGAATATATATATACGAATGCGCTTCCGGGCAGGGAATATTCAATTAAGGTTATTCCTCTTGTTAATACCGATGTAGCTGTCATACCTGAAGAAGAGCTTCCAGTAGTACGCGTAAAAACGGAAATACTTTTAAGAGCGAAGAAAATGGGTGAAACTTCCGACGGCGTGAGATGGATGCTTTTCTGGGATCCTATCATTAAAGGTTCGATAGGCAGCACAACGTTCACAAAGGTCGAATATAAGCTGTACAGGCATGATAAGGCGGGAAATACCACTTTTTTTGCTTTGGTAATCGACAGGGACAGGTTCGAAATGATTTTAAAACCCGAGGATGTTGAAAAATATACGTACTCGATTGAAGCCGTCGCTTACAAGCCTGACGGCTCGACAGTCCCTTTCTACTCGTCGACGAAAGTGGCGCTCGTTGAACAAATACCTGAGTACCCGACTGCGCCGGAGTTTGTTAAAAGCTTCCCGACAGCCGATCCAGCACCGCTTGTGTTTGATGATTTGCTGACCTCAAATAGCGCGACGCTTCTGTGGAGAGTGCCTGTTTCCGGTGACGGAAAGGTTGACACGGAAGTTTATTACGATCTGTACCTTGTTGATGAGATTGATGAGATGAATAC
>DATCLI010000211.1:0-4381 GCA_036563955.1 Clostridia bacterium
GTATTGATACGATAGACGGAGGTCTTGTCGCCCTGACAAGATTCAGCGGGGATATAGCATTTGAACCCGATGGGCTGAGACGTATAATAGACAAATATATAAAGTAGGATATGGAGGTTTTATTATGAAATTGGCGTTTGAGTATGGAGAAGGATTAATGGAAGCGATCCTTCCCGATAACACGGATGTTTTTATTCCAGGCGAGACGGTTCCCGATCCGCCGTATTTGAAGAACCCTGAAGAAGAAACAAGAAAAGCGATACAAAACCCAATCGGGATGCCGCCTATTCAGGAACTCGTTAAAAAAGGAAGCAAAGTGACTATTGTATTTCCCGACAGGGTGAAGGGAGGCTTTCATGAAACCTCGCACAGGAGGGTTGCAATCCCCATAGTAATCGAGGAATGCCTGAAAGCCGGCGTTGAGAAAAAAGACATAAAGCTCATATGCTCTAACGGCCTTCACAGGAAAAACAAGCCCGAAGAACTGAAAGCAATGCTGGGCGAAAAAGTTTTCAACGAGTTCTACTATACAAATCAGATTGTGAATCATGACAGCGAGGATTGGGACAATCTTGTAGATCTTGGATACGACGAGTTGAACGATGCCGTGATTATGAACAGGGAAGTATTTGAGTCCGATCTTGCAGTGCTGATAGGACATACTCTCGGAAACCCTTACGGCGGATATTCGGGCGGGTATAAGCACTGCGCGACGGGAATAACACACTGGAGATCAATTGCTTCGCATCATATCCCGGATGTCATGCACAGGGGTGATTTTACGCCTGTCAGCAACAATAGTCTTATGAGAAAGAAGTTTGACGCAATCGGGCAGCACATGGAAAAATGTATGGGCAAAAAGTTCTTTGCCGTGGATGCCGTGCTTGACACATATTCAAGACAGATTGCCGTCTTTGCGGGATATGCGAAGGATATACAGCCGCTGTCCTGGGAGATCGCGGATGCCAGGACGTATGTGCCGTGGGCTGAAAAGAAATATGATGTAATGGTATTCGGGATGCCCCAGTATTTCCACTACGGAAACGGGCATGGAACAAATCCTATACTTATGCTTCAGGCAATCGCGGCGAACATAATAAGGCACAAACGTGTCCTCAAGGATAACTGCGTGGTAATATGTTCATCAATATGCAACGGGTATTTCCACGACGAAGAGTTTAACGGAGCGTTCAGGGAGCTTTATGAATTGTTCCAGGCAAACTATCATAACACTTTGCCCGACCTTGCGATATATGGGGAACGGTTCTGCAATAATGAAGAGTATATAAAGAATTACAGGTTCAAATATGCTTTCCATCCGTATCATCCGTTTTCAATGATATCCTGCGGGCATATTGCCGAAATGCACAGTGCGGCCATTTATATCGTAGGAGCTTATGAGCCGGGTTATGCGAGAGGAATGGGGATGAAAACCAGGAATACTTTTGAAGAAGCGCTTAAGGATGCAAAGAGGAAATATGTCGGTGATTCCCCTAACATTCTTGCACTGCCGAGGACATTCAAAACGGCAGCCGTGCATCTTATGATGAAATAAGCTTTAGCCTCCGCCTGAAAGGGATGAAGGCTGAATTCCATAGAATCAATAAATGAAGAGAGGAAGATAATTATGCCAATCGTTCCATTAAGGCCTTTGTTGGAAGCTTCGTCCAAGCATGGTTTTGCTCACGGCGCTTTCAATGTGAACGCAAGCGTCAATAGAAAATCTCAGGCACGAAGGGATATTCGGTGTTCTCGTTTCCCACGGATCTTCAACGGTTCCGCAGTATATTGTTGATGAAATAAACAGCCTCGGCGGAAATATTACAAATGCATACCAAGGGCTTACATTACTCCCATTATGGATGTTTTAATAACGGGGAAAGACAGCAGAGACAGTGATATCAAAGACATTGAGGATTGCTTTGAAAGAGGTGTAAAGGAGGTAGTCGGCACCCTCATAGTGAAATTCGGTTCTGTGGGCCATGCGCCTAAGATTGAGAATGTAACGCTTGAGCAGATGGCGGAAAGATATAAAAAAATAGCCGTTCAGCGGTAAATTACGTTTTTAAAGGCTTAAACTCTTAATCGTGTTGAACCTGACAGGATGGCACAAGTGCGTTGATCTGTGTTATGATAGAAAAGAAAAAATATAGTTTTAAGGTGTGATGCAAAAAATGCCTCCTGTCAGTTTGCTTATTAAACCGGCATCAAGCAACTGTAACCTTAGATGCAAATACTGTTTTTATCATTCAATTGCGGAAAACCGTCAAATCGATTCCTATGGAATAATGGATACGGAAACACTGGAAATGCTCGTCAAAAAAGCCCTGGAGTATTCTGACGAGATATGTACTTTTGCATTTCAGGGTGGGGAGCCCACCCTCGCCGGTCTTGAATTTTACAAAACGCTTATCGAATTTGAAACCAGGTATAATAAGAAGAATGTAAAGATCAATAATGCGATTCAAACAAACGGCATTGTTATAGATAATGAATGGGCCGAGTTTCTTGCAGCCAATAATTTTCTTGTCGGTTTGTCATTGGACGGGCCAAGGGATATTCATGATACCTACCGTATAATGCCTAACGGGAAAGGTTCGCATGGCCGCGTTGTCGAAACGGTAAACCTGTTCAACAAGCATAAAGTGGAATATAACATCCTTATTGTTGTTACATCAAACGTGGCAAGGCATATAAACAGGATATATAAATTCTTTAAGAGCCGGGGGTTTAAGTACCTGCAGTTTATTCCCTGCCTTGATCCTCTCGGTGAACAGCCCGGGGGGTATAATCATTCATTAAGTCCCGAAAGGTATTCTTTCTTTTTAAAGGCACTGTTTGATCAATACTATGCCGATATAAAAAAGGGTGATATGGTAAGCATACGGTATTTCGATAATATTATCGGTCTGGCAATGGGTTATATACCTGAAGCATGCGGCATGTCGGGAGTATGTTCATGCCAGTTTGTAATTGAAGCAAACGGGGGAGTATATCCATGTGATTTTTATGTTATAGATGAATGGTACCTGGGAAACTTAAACGAGCATTCGTTTGAAGATATAATAAATTCGGAAAAGTCAAAAAAGTTTATTGAGGTTTCGAAATTTATCGATCCCAAATGCAAAGGCTGCAAATGGTTTCATTTATGCAGAGGCGGCTGCAGAAGAGACAGGGAACCCTTTAAGGACGGGATGCCCGTTCTTAACCGTTATTGTCCGGCATTTATTGAATTTTTCGAATATGCCGGAAACAGGATATTTGAACTCGCGCAGTATTTTTCAAGAAGAAAATAACATTTCTGACACAGGGGGCAGGATTTTTAAATGACCGCATTTATTATATGTTTATTATTGGTTGTTATATTCCTTTTGGCTTTGTCAGGGTTTTACTTTTCTCGGAAAGTTATTTATATACCTTTAAAAAAAATAGAAAAAATTTTGGAATACGAATCCGACAACCCGTCATTCGATATAAATTGGTATGAGCAGCTCGAAAAAGAGGATATTTCAGTTAAGTCACCGTTCGGATATGCGATTTCCGGAAGTTTCATACGGAATGAAAAGTCGGATGGCAGAACAGTTATCTTTTGTCACGGTATTACTGTATCGAGGATATGTATGATAAAATACGCAGCCATGTATTACAAACGGGGCTGGAACCTGTTTTTATACGATCACAGGCGTCACGGTAAAAGCGGAGGCAAAACAACAACCTATGGCTATTTTGAAAAACACGACCTGAAAGCGGTTGTTGATCATATTAGCGGAAAAGTCGGCAGCTCTGCGATAATAGGGATCCACGGAGAGTCAATGGGAGCCGCAACGCTTCTTCAATATGCCGGAATGGAGGATAAAGCTGATTTCTATATTGCCGATTGCCCGTATTCAAGCCTTTGGGAGCTTCTTAGATATCTTTTGAAGCGCGATCATCACCTTCCGCCTTTCCCGCTTATGCAAATAGCGGATTTTTTCATACGTTTGCAGGGGAAATTCAGCGTAAAAAGCGTTAATCCATATGATGATGTGAAAAATATCAATAAGCCTGTCTTATTTATTCACGGAGAAACTGACGATTATGTGCCGACCTCTATGAGCATTGAAATGCATAAAGTGAAGAAAGGCTTTGCTGAACTTTATATAGCGCCCGGCGCCGGACATGCAAAGTCAGTACGTACGGATCCCAAAGCATATGAGGATGTCGTGTTTTCATTCTTAAACAAAGCCGGGATATCTTAATTAAGTCTTTTGCGATGTAACCTTAATAAAAATCCGCTGTACAATATATAGTGACAAGCTTTAATGCGTACCAACAATATATTTTACAGCGGAACTCAAAGTATATAACATCGCAATTGCCATTAATCATTTCCTGCTTGACA
>DATCLI010000212.1:0-4304 GCA_036563955.1 Clostridia bacterium
GCTCATAACGGATCATATAGGCTTTTTCGCGGAAAATCCGCTTCGGGGAACAAATATTGCCGAATTCGGGCCAAGGTTTCCCGATATGAGCCATGTATACGATGAGAATCTTATCGATTTGGCATTAATGTGTGCGAAAAACCTCAATTGCGATATTGAACAGGGTGTATATGGATATACAAAAGGCCCGTCTTTTGAAACTCCGGCTGAGATTAAAGCGCTTCGGGCTTTCGGAGTGGATGCGGTCGGTATGTCAACCGTCCCTGAAGCCATTGCGGCAAAACATATGGGAATGAAAATATTGGGGATTTCCTGCATAACAAATATGGCCGCAGGGGTTACAGACAAACCGCTGACTCATGAAGAAGTGATTGAAACAGGGAAAATGGTTGAAAAGAAGTTTGAGACACTTATCATGGAAATAGTAAAGAACTGGCCTTAATAAAGGCATTTGCGATGTAACCTTAATAAAAATCCGCTGTACAATATATAGTGACAAGCTTTAATGCGTACCGGCAATATATTGTACAGCGGAACTCAAAGTATATAACATCGCAAATGCCATTTAATATGTTTTTATTTGCTTTAGACTGAAAATAAATAAACTATAAATGAATATGATGGCAGATAGCACTTGAAATACAATGTTTAGGGTGATATAATTAGGAAAAAATAAAAAAAGGGGAAAAGATGGATAGTGTAGTACGTGATATAAACCTTGCTCCTTCAGGCAGGCAGAAAATTGAATGGGTAAAAAGGAATATGCCCATATTAAGAAGAATAGAGGATGAATTTAAAAAAAAGCGCCCATTCGACGGCATAAAGATATCAATGTCGATTCATCTCGAAGCGAAAACGGCATATCTTTCAAAGGTTCTTGCTTCAGGCGGCGCACAGGTTGCAGTCACTGGAAGCAATCCGCTGTCTACACAGGATGATGTGGCGGCTGCGCTGGCTGCCGAAGGCATTAGCGTTTATTCCTGGTACGGCGCAACTGAATCCGAATACAATAACCATATTGATCTCACCTTGGAACACGGTCCTCACATTATTATCGATGACGGAGGGGATCTGGTACATTCCCTTCATTCACGAAAAAGAAACCTTTTGCCCGGAGTTTACGGCGGATGCGAAGAAACTACTACAGGAATAATGCGCCTTAGGGCTATGGAAAAGGAAGGTGTCTTGAAGATACCGATGATGGCAGTCAACAACGCGATGTGCAAGCACCTTTTTGACAACAGGTATGGTACCGGTCAATCGGTTTGGGATGGAATAAACAGGACAACAAACCTCATTGTCGCCGGTAAAAATGTAGTGGTAGCCGGATACGGGTGGTGCGGAAAAGGCGTTGCAATGAGGGCAAAGGGGCTCGGCGCAAAGGTTATGGTAACTGAAGTTGATCCCGTGAAGGCAATTGAGGCGGTTATGGATGGTTTCACGGTAATGACGATGGACGAAGCTTCCGAAATTGGCGACATATTTATTACGGTAACCGGCTGTGAAAAAGTGATTGTGAAAAGACACTTCGAGAGAATGAAAGACGGGGCTGTGCTGTGCAACGCGGGACATTTCAATGTTGAAATCCGGCTTCCCGATTTGGAGGAGGTTTCTAAGAATATATCCCAGTCCAGGAAGAATATCTGCTGTTATACCCTCGAAGACGGACGCAATCTTTATGTGCTTGGGGAAGGAAGATTGGTAAACCTGGCATGCGGCGACGGGCACCCTGCCGAGATAATGGATATGAGTTTTGCGGTACAGGCATATGCAAGTATTTATATTCTTGAAAACCGAAATTCTTTACACCCGGGAGTGTTTGAAATTCCAGAGGAGATAGACAGGAAAATAGCTAATATGAAGCTTGAAAGCCTTGGCATAAAGATCGACAAGCTTACTGAGGAACAGGAACGTTATATAAATGGTTGGAACTTATAACAGCTTACGCGCAAAATATGCAGGCGTCTGTTATAATCGATGCCCGGAGGACAGACATGGAAAAGGAAATACTTAATATGGATGAAGCGGCTAATCTCTTCGGAGTAAGTATAAAGACATTTATCAAGCTGCTGAAGGAAGAGAATGTTCCTGCAAGAAAAATAGGCAGGGAGTGGCGTTTTTCAAAAAGTGCGCTTATTGACTGGCTGTCGCGCGGCAATTCAAAAGATTATTCTGCCAGTGAGCAGGACACGCGCCAGTATTTTGAGCAGGTTGCCGGAAAGTGGGAAGAGATCAGCAGTCAATACTATGACAGTTCAATCATCAATAAAATTATCGACTCGGGCTTTCTGAAAGAAGATATGACGGTTCTTGATTACGGTGCCGGCGACGGCTTTATTTCCAGAGGAATTGCGTCCTGCGTAAGAAAAATAATTGCTATGGATACGTCGAGTTCAATGCTTGATGAACTTGAACGCAAAGCGAAGTCACAGGGGATTACTAATATATTGACAGTTGAATGTGATGAAAACGAAGTACCTCTTCGAGGCGCGGCAGTTGATCTCGTATGCGCGTCAATGATTCTGCATCATATTGAAAAACCCAGAGAATTAATTGCTGAATTACATAGGGCTCTAAAAACCGAAGGCATTCTTTTTATTGCAGATTTTCTTCCTTATGAAGATGAAGTATTTAAAAATAATATGCATGATTTTCACATGGGGTTGGATCCGGTTTCGCTTGAAAAATGGCTTGTTGATATAGGGTTTTCAAATATTACAATAGAGAAAATGCCCGATAAACGAGGTAAAAGTATATTCGTGCTGACCGCAAGCAAGGTGTAATCAGGATGATGTGGATTTTAGCCGGCTGTATTATTTGTATTGCTGCATTATTTATTTATATAAAGCTTAAGCCAAACAGCAAACAGAACTTCAATGACAGAGAGAATTTTCATATTGCCGACGGAAACGCAAGTGTTTTTATGGATAAAAAAGGAAATATTGATATTATCCCCTTTTCCCTGGACAATCTAAAGAGGGGAAAAGCTTCGGAATACCCACTGTCCCTGAAATCACCTTTTTCAGTAACAGAACTTGGAGCATATGTCCGAAAGGGTCTTTTGCTGTCGTCAGGCGGTAAAAGACTCGAAAGCGAAGAATTAATGAAAACGCTTGGATTTTATACATGGAAAGACTACTCAGCCGGTAAAAAGAGCGTGTCGGTTATTTGCAGCGACGGGAAGGTAGTGCTGAATTCTACGGTAAGACATACTGATGGTACGTATTCGTTTCGGATTAAGGGATATGAGAAAAAACTTCCAGGAAACCTTTCCGATGAGTTATTGGGCAAAGAGGTTCTTGAATTAATGAAAGTTTCCAGATAATCATATACCCGCGAGGGCATCGCTTCAGCGAATAAAAGCTTCGATTTCCCTGCAGAATTCTTCATAATCCTCATACTGCAGTTCATGGCCGCAGTTTTTGAATTCAATAATTTTTGATGTACGAATAAGCCTGCCAAGCTGGCAAGAATTGCTTACAGGAACAACCTTGTCGTTTCCGGAAAACAGGATAAGAACCGGTATATTAATTTGCTTCAGCCCGTTTATGAATGAATCAAGCAAGCTTTTATTAAGTCCCTTTAATGAAATATTTGTCCGGATAATCGAAAACATTGTCTTGATGTTTCCGGGAGTATTGATATATTTATATGAAAGCTCTTCCCATTCGGGAGTAATCCGGTTTCTCTTGTGAATGCTTCTTTTTGACATGAACCTTATAATAAAAAACGGCACTCTTTTGATTAAACGATGAATAAAAGAAGGCGAGCCAAGCCTTATAAATAATGGTATCCTTTCAAAAACGCTGTTTATAACAATAAGCCGTTCGACGATGTTCGGATGGCGTATGACGAGATTAAGGCAAATTGAGCCGCCTAAGGAATGTCCAACAAGGATAATTTTTTCTGTAGTAAAAGATAATATAAAATTTTTTAAATAGTCGGTCATTTTATCGATAGAATATGCAATATCCGGTTTTTCGCTCAGACCATGACCTGGCAGATCAAGTGCTATGACGTGAAATTCTTCCGAAAGAATTTTCATTGCAGGCTCCCATTCTTCCAAAAAACCTGCAATTCCGTGCACGAGAAACAGGAACGGTCCTTTTCCGGCCTCCCTGTAGCGTATCTGGCAGCCTTCTATATTTATCGTTTTATCAGTGCAGCAATCCATCAGGATGTTTTTCCTCCATTGCGGTACTAAAAGCAGCTTAAGAAACTGTTTCTTGATTTCAATACGTTTCGTTCAGCTAAACCTATTTTATCATTTCTAAAACAAAACCGAAACGGGAACACTAAATTAT
>DATCLI010000213.1:0-2402 GCA_036563955.1 Clostridia bacterium
TTAATTGGAGTAAAATTGAAACGGGTGACAGACAACAGCATTAACGGGGCTGTAAAGTTTTTTTCTTTTCAGGTGACGTTACCTAATAAATTTATGGGCGGAGATTTTTTTTGGAGCAAATCGAGGGAATAGTTGAACAAATAATATACTGTAACGAAAATAACGGGTATACGGTTTGTGATATCAGGGCAGGCCGCCGGTTAATTACTTTGGTTGGCTATATTCCGGGGCTGGGTATAGGTGAAACCATTTTTGTAAGCGGCACATGGGTAGTCCACCAGGATTACGGCAAGCAGTTGAAAGTGGAATCGTATGAAAGACGCTTGCCTAAAACAACTGATGCCATTTTTAAGTATCTTGCTTCCGGAGTGATTAAAGGAATAGGTGAAGTGACGGCAAAAAAAATTGTTGATAAGTTTGGTGATGAAACAATAAGTGTTTTGCAGTTTGAACCTTTAAGGCTTTCCGAAATTAAAGGGATAAGCACCGGTAAAGCTCTGCGCATTGGACAAGCATTCATGGAGCAGGAGCAAATACGCCAGGTTGTAATGTTTTTGCAGAGTTATGGAATATCGGCAAATTATGCCGTAAAGGTGTGGAAGAAATTTGGTGAACAATCTATTGAAGAAATAAAACGAAATCCATATCGGCTTACGGACGAAGAGATCAATATAGGATTCAGGATTGCAGACAGGGTAGCAATTTCAATGGGTGTAGACACGTGTTCCAAATTTCGCATTCAAAGCGGCATTCAATATGCTTTGTCTGCTGCGGTTCAAAAAGGCCACGTATACCTTCCCGTAAACATACTTGTTCCATATACAGCCCGCCTTTTGGAGGTAAACGACGAAACAGTCGCGGAAGTATTGGACGGAATGATTTTTGAGCAGAGTATATATATTGAAAGGTCAGACCCCGATAGGGTTTATCTGTCGGCGTTTTACAAAGCTGAGCAGTATGTGTGCCGCAAAATTTACCTTATTTGTTCAACCGAACCCGAAAAGAAAATATATAATCTTGACGAAGCCCTTAAAGAAGTTGAAAACGAACAGAATGTGGAATATGCCGATAAACAGCTTGAGGCCATACGGTGTTCGGCGTCGGAGAGTATACTGATTGTTACGGGAGGGCCCGGAACCGGAAAGACAACCCTTATTAAAGGAATAATTTCTCTTTTTCAAAATCAGGGAATGAAAGTAGTTCTGACGGCTCCTACGGGCAGAGCCGCAAAAAGAATGACCGAAACATCGGGAACGGAAGCAAAAACGATCCACCGACTTCTGGAAATCGGATATATCGATGACGATGACAGCAGCAGAAACTTTAGAAAAAATGAACAGGATCCGATTGAAGCGGACGTTGTAATAATAGATGAAGCGTCGATGGTAGATATTTTACTTATGCATGCGCTTTTAAAAGCGATTGTGCCGGGAACCCGGCTCGTGTTTGTAGGGGATGTGGATCAGCTTCCTTCCGTGGGGCCGGGCAGGGTTCTTTCGGATATGATAGACAGCGGCGTTTTGAATGTGGTCCGTCTCGAACAGATATTCCGCCAGGCAGAGGAAAGTTCGATTGTAACGAACGCCCATCTGATTAATAAAGGGAAGTATCCGGTGATAAATACACCGAATAAGGATTTCTTTTTTATCAATAAAAGCCTCCCGCAAGATACTGCGGAAGCGATACTGGAATTATGCACGTTAAGGATTCCCGAAAAATTCGGTTTGGATCCACTGAGAGATATTCAGGTTTTGTCACCGATGAAAAAAGGGCAAGCCGGGATTTTTTACCTTAATACCGCGCTTCAAAGCAGGTTGAACCCGCCGCGCCCGGGCTTAGCGGAGAAACGTTACGGGGATGTTGTTTTCAGAGAGAATGACAGGGTTATGCATATAAAAAACAACTACAGTCTTTCCTGGAGGAATAACGGGGAAAAAGAATCAATAATAGCGGGCGAGGGCGTTTTTAACGGTGATATGGGAATAATCCAAAAAATTGATGTCGATGACGGGTTTTTAACGGTTTCATATGACGACGGCAAAGTTGTGGAATATGATTTTGACATGCTTGATCAGTTGGAATTAGCTTATGCGATTACCGTGCACAAAAGCCAGGGAAGCGAATTCCCTGCGGCGGTTATTGCGCTGTCTGGCGTTCCTCCAATGCTGGCCTGCAGAAATTTATTATACACCGCTATAACGCGTGCACGCCAGCTGGTGGTTCTTGTCGGAGATATAAAAATTCTAAAGAGTATGGTGGATAATAATTCCGAAAAAGAGCGCTTCACCGGGCTGGAAGAAAAGCTTCGCAGTATTTTTGCCAGCCGGTCCCTGCCGGAATTTTGATTCATTTTTTAAGCTTCGGCAGCCGGGAAGAGGTATAGTTATGGAATGCAGTAAGAT
>DATCLI010000214.1:0-4869 GCA_036563955.1 Clostridia bacterium
GAAACATATACAGTGATATTGCCGCCAAACATTTATTATATAGCAGACTTGTGGATACGGTATACTTCGGCGACTCTTATGCATCGGATGATGAGTTGGGCACGGTAGGAAATATAAATAAAGATGTAATTGAGTTAGGTATCGTTTTATTTAATAACATTACTCAAAAAGAAATGGATATAATATTATCAACTGAACATACAAACAGACCGGACGCGTCAGGCTATATATTCAGATCACTGGAATCAAGAAAATATGCAAATATTGGCAGCCCTATAGAACCTAATAATTGTATTTCCCGGAATGCCTATTGTCTAACTGTTGACAATAAAAAATTCATGAGATATTCCGGTGAGTTACAAATATGTCTGAATGAACTGCCCCAGGATAACAGAGTAAATGTCGTTGGTTATATAGAAGAAAACAGTAGAATCCTTACTGACTATATAAAACCTGGATGCAGAGTCAGATTCAAATTAATAAAAACAATATGAGAAGAAGTATTAATTTTTTCAGGTGTCAATGAAAAAAACTGTCAGGAAGAGTTTTTATTTACACATTCTATCTGAAAATCTCTGGATACATTCTTTTTTCCTGTGCTATAATGTATAGGTAATTTTTTTATTTGACCATTTACAACCAACAGGTTTGCAAAAAACTTAACCGCGATATGAAAACGCTATCTATATTGGAGGTGTTTAAATGCAGTATGTTCCCTATGGAAAAACCGGGCTTACCGTATCACGTTTCGGCCTTGGATGCATGAGGTTTCCAATAAGCCAGAAAGATGCAACAGCGATGGTCCGTTACGCACTCGACAACGGCGTTAATTATCTCGATACCGCCTATATTTACAACAACAGTGAAGTAATTACCGGCAAGGCTTTAAAGGACGGTTACAGGGAAAAGGCTGTCCTCGCAACAAAAAGCCCTATGTGGAAAATAAGAAAGCATGCTGATTTTGAAAAATATCTTGACGAACAGCTTGCCCGGCTTGGCGTTGAGTATATTGACATATACCTTCTGCACAACCTCGGGTATGATAACTGGAAAAGGGTGCAGCAGCACGATGGTCTCACTTTCCTTGACAAAATGACTCAAAAGGGGAAAATAAAGCATAAGGGTTTTTCATTCCACGGCACATTGGAATCCTTCAGGGAAATTGTCGACAGCTTTGACTGGGAAATGACCCAGATACAGCTTAATATTCTTGACGATAATTACCAGGCCGGTATTGAAGGCTTAAAATACGCTTACGATAAGGGAATGGCCGTTGTTATTATGGAACCGCTTCGCGGAGGGCATCTTATAAATAACGTCCCTGATGAAGTTAATAAGCTTATTGATGAATATCATGAGCGCCGTCCGCTCGTTGAATGGTGCTTCCGCTGGCTTTACAACATGCCTGAAGTGACATTGGTATTAAGCGGTACAAAAACACTTGAGCAGTTAAAGCAAAACATGGAAATATTCAGCAGTGCGCAGTACAACGCAATGTCAGAGTCAGATCTTGAATTGATTAAAAAAATCAAAGCCGTATATGAATCTAAAAACAGTATAAACTGTACGGGATGCGAGTACTGCATGCCGTGTCCGAACGGCGTTGTAATACCGGAAGTTTTCAGGCTGTATAACAGCTTAAACCTTATGCAATCGCACTGGGTAGACAGGGAAATGTACAGGGACAACCTCGTGCCCGAAAAAAAAGGAGCGGACTGCTGTTCTGAATGCGGTATATGCATGTCGCGATGCCCGCAGGGAATAAAAATCCCTGATAACCTTAAGCTGGCACATAAACAGCTTATGGGGAGATAAAAACTGCGGCTATTTCCATTTTTTCCTTCTGTTCAGCAGCGCGTTTATATGATCTCCTCGATCCGTCTGTGCAGCGGGTTCTTTACCTGTGTCCGGCGCGGCGGATTTTTTATTTGTGTCCGATGCGGCAGGTTTTTTATTTGTGTCTAACGCAGCGGGTTCTTCCGGCTTGCTTTCCTGTTGCATTTCAATACGCCCTGTGGCAGGTTTATAAGCAGGAATGCCGCTTGCACGGGAGGCGGGCTTTATCCGCATACTTAACACGAAACGCGAAAATGCCGGATAAACTTTTTCATTCAGGAATACTGCCGCCGGTTCAAAGGAAATCTTTAGCTTTCTGAACGCAATATCTGCAAGAAGAAGGCATAATGAGACAAGTATAAGCAAATTTGTTATGTCCTTTTTGGCTCCGAGATCCTGCACCGGACCTTCAAGCACTTCTTTCGGGTCGGCTATAACCCTTCCTCCGCCGGCTTTGGCAAGTTTTTCAATAAAACTCCCGGTATTTTCATTTATATACCTGTATTCGTTTGAATACGGCATGACAATTCCGCCGCTGACATTTTCAAAACCCTCTTCCGTCGGTATTTGAGCATGGACTATATAGGCGCCCGGATCGGTCTTTTTAAGCGCCGCTTCATATACTCCAGGTCTCACGGCGTCAAAGCGTATCGCTTCTTCCGCCCCGTCAGGAGATATAACAATCCCTTCAATCGATTCTTCAAATACCGTTTTCTCCAGATCCGACTCAATTATTACAACACCTTGTCCGTCTCGCAGTTCCGTTTTAACCGAATACCCGGCGTTTATATTTTTCTGTATCAGCCATCCGATAAGATTCCCCCAGAAAACGGGAGCATCCTGCCACATATTCCACTTCGATGTCCACGCCCCGCGTATGTCGGATGTCCACGCCGCGGTCCTGCCAAGTCCATACTGCCATACGGCAAGTACGGGATCCTGTATATCGCTTCGGAAAACCGTCTGCGCGGTGGATTTTACCTTTGTGCAGACATATCCATCCAGCATGGGAATTGCTTCAATCCCTTTTAAAAGGCCGGCCGATGACACAAGCTCAGGGTAGAAACTCCTGTTCTGGATATATTTCTGGCCTGCGAGAAACGCTTCCTTTGCGAATATACTCGGGATATCGGAAAACTCGTCGGTCTGGTAATACCTGCCCGTTCCTCCGTACGCGAGGGCTTTTAAAAGTAGTGTATCCGCGCCCCTTCCGACTGCAACAGTTGAAAGGGTTATCCCATCATTCCGAAGTCCTTCGATGATTCTCTCATAACCGTACTGCTCCGCCTGACCGTCGGTCAACAATATGATATGCTTCAGCTTTGTGTCTTTTTTTCTTAGATCCTGCCATGCCTCCTCAAGGGGCGGCAAAATTTGCGTTCCGCCTCCCGGGCGTATTGTAGCGATTGTATCGATCGTTTCATCACGGTTTTCAAGCGGCTTAGTCCTTACAACCCACTGGATTGCATCATCAAACGCAATAACGCCGAGCTGATCGGTTTCTTCAAGGACCTCCGCCGCGCGTATTGCCGCTTCTTTTGCGAGCTCAAGTTTTGAAACGCCGTATTCTCCGCTCGACATGCTGCCTGATTTGTCAATAACAAGGATAAGGCCCAAATCCGGGTTTTCTTCTTTCGGAGTGATATCCATATTAACGGGAAGAATTGTTTCAAGCGGGGTATTGGCATATCCGCCCGGGGCATAGCTGTTCTCCCCGCCGATCGTTAAAAGGCCCCTGCCCTGGTATTTAACGGCCTGCTCAAGCGCGTTAAGAAAATCCTCACTGAGCCATTCCGCCGAAATATCGGCTAAAACATATGCATCGTACGCAATGAGCCCCTGAAGATCGTTCGGGACTTCTCCGGGCTGAACGCGCGTAATGTTCGCATATTTTTCAATATATCTTGCAAGGTTTTCACCGGAATTTCCTTTTTCAATAACGAGCACGGCGGGCTGATCGAGTATTTCGGTAAAAGCCGAAAGCCGGTTATTCTGTAAAACCGTATCGTCAGACGTTACAACTTCTACGGTATAAGTTACAATACCGCCCTGTTCTACCTTGTCGCCGAATGTGAACAGGTTCGAGCCTTTGTAAATGTCAACTTCCTTTTCGGCTGTCAGCGTGCGGTTTGCAAAAAGCCGCACCGTCGCTTTCGTGTCCGTCGTGCTTGATATTTTCACCGTTATGTCAAAGCGTTCGCCCGCGTTTACCTGTTTTGGAGCCGTGAACTCGTCAACCTGCACTTCCGCGCCGTAGACCTGCTCGAAAGGCATAACATCAACAGTATACCCGAGCCTGTTCATGAGACTTGCGGTCTCAATCGCGTTTCCCGACGTCTCCTTCCCGTCCGTCAGCAGCACAACACGTTTCGCCGTGTTTTCAGGCATTATCGAGCGGGCAAGAACAAGAGCCTTTTCGATATCGGTTAAGTCGGATTTAATCCTTAAGTCGATCGATACGGCATTGTTTTCTTTCGATGGCATTTTTAATACCCTGGATTCCGCGGCAAAGGAAATAACGCCTGTTAAGTCCTTCTTCCCTGCGTTTTTCACTGCCTCGCCGATAAAGTATTCAATCTCGTTCAGGCTTTTTTTATTACTGTCGGAAATATCGGCGGCAAAGATTGTAGTGGTCGATCCGGCCTTCGATTGAACGGAAGGGGACGCGGCGGCAAGCGTAAGCGCGAGCATGAGTACTATGCGCAAAACCTGGGCAATCCTTTTTTTAAGCATAGGCATATGTTTGATCCGCTTTCCCGTTATTAAGACACAAGCGGCAAAAACGGGAAACAGCGCGAGTATCCAGGGATGTTCAAGCGTAACGCCGATTTGCATAGTACCACCATTCTACAATGAGTATTAATAAAGCCGCACAAATAAGGGGAAGATCGAAAAGCCGCACATTTTCCCGGAGAGGTATAACTGTTCCCTCACCGCCGTCCGCTTCGCGGGCAGTTGATTCAATACTCTCCGCCTGCCACTCGTCCGGCAGGTTTACGGCAAAGAAGCTTTCGGCGACATTAAGCGAATTAT
>DATCLI010000215.1:0-2202 GCA_036563955.1 Clostridia bacterium
CCGGAGGACATGTACAGGGTGACAGGGTAACGCATTGCGGGTATTATCCAAGGTATATCGAATGTTGGCGAAACTGCCCCTGTACACAGTGAAAGGTTTTATTTATAATAAATGTTATGTAATCGTCAAATATATTTATCTGAGGTTTATTTATGAAATACAAGGCTGTAATATTTGATCTTGACGGGACACTTCTTGACACTCTTGGCGATCTGGCCGATTCGATGAACGCCGTACTGAGGCGTTTGTCTCTTCCGGTGCATGATACGGACAGCTACAGGTACTTTGTCGGGACAGGAATGGTGAACCTGGTTCGCAAAGCGCTGCCGGAAGAATACCGTACCGGTGATAATATAAGCAGGTATGCTGCTGAAATGGCTAAAGAATACGAAAAAAGATGGGATAAAAAAACCCGGCCTTATGAAGGCATTATTGATATGCTTAACGCTCTTGACAAATTGGACGTAAAAATGTCTGTGCTGTCAAACAAACGTCATGAGTTTACGTTAAAGGTTGTTGCAAAGTTTTTGCCTGTCGATCGTTTTGATTATGTTTTCGGTGAAAGGGAAGGCGTCCCCAAAAAACCCGATCCTGCGGGCGCCCTTGAAATTTCGCGGCTCATGAATATACCCGCCGAACGTTTCCTGTATGTCGGGGATTCTGATACGGACATGATAACGGCAAAATCGGCGGGCATGTATCCAATAGGCGTAAAATGGGGTTTCAGGGAGCAGGATGAATTAATACGCGCAGGGGCAAAAACTATAATAGAAAATCCGCTCGAACTGCTCGCATTTTTCAACGAATAAATTAAAACCGAGGCCTTATGGAATTAATGGGATTCCCGCATTGAACGCAGCTTACTTACCTCTTCTTCGGGCAGATCATGATCCCCTCCGAGAACCTGAGCCAGCAGCAGCACTTTTGCAATACTCTCTACGGATTCAAGCTTAAAATAAGCATCATACAGGTCTTTCCCAACGGCTGCAATCCCATGGTTCGCTAAAAGTATCACATCATGATTGGATAGATGGTTTTTCAGATCGGCACATATATCCGGTGTAGAGGGTGTTCCATATTTCACGACAGGAATTTCGCCATAAAGGACAATCATTTCAGGGTATGCTTTTGTCACTATCGTCCTGTTTGCTACTGCAAACGCAGTAGCATACGGAGTATGGGCATGAACTACCGCACCGATATCGCTGCGGATAGAGTATGCTTCAAGATGAAGTAAAATCTCTGAGGACGGCTTTCTGTCTCCTTTAATAACATTCCCCCGCATATCCGTTTCAACCAGCATATCTTCTCTCAGAAAACCTTTGCAGATTTGACTCGGAGTAATAAGAATACCGCTGCGCGTTTTAACCGAAAGGTTTCCTTCATAGGCATTAACCATGCCCTTTTCATACATAAGCTTTGCAATTTCTAAAATGTCCTGAACTTGCCGATTCATAATATGTCTCCTGTCTTTTGGTGTCAATATACCGCTGTAAATGGTTTATTTTGCCTCATATTTAAAATTGCCGCATCGTTACGTGAGTTTAATTAAAAGTAAGCCGCTCCTCCGCAGGTAATCCACGAAACCACGATTGCGGTTACTAATGACCCAAGATATACCTTGCCTGTCTTGCGGTAAAAATACGTCGCCACAAAAAACAGCACGAAAAACTGCGGGAAAATAAGTACAAGTGCGCTCATGAACGGGCCGTCGAATAATGAAAGACCGGTTAACGCCCAGCCCGTCCCGTATCCAAGCAAAAATGGAACATATTCAAAAAGTGAAACAATAACCAAACCGCCGAGCATTACATATATATTCTTCAGCCACCATATAAACTGTGTTTTAGCGGGGGATTCATATTCGCTGAGTCGCATTTGCCCAAAGAGTCTGACTCCTCCGTTAAACAGGAAAAACAAAAGAAAGAACGGAAGATACAATAAGAACTGCAAAAAACGTCCTGCCGTGAACGGGCGCAGGAATGGCCAGATAAACCTGAGATCGGTATTAAAAAAGCGGTATCCGACAGTTGTTAAACCATACAGCAGCCCAAACATAATAACTGCCATAATAACGGTCTTGCCTATTATTTTCCAGTCCAGCACCGTCTTTTCCCTGTCAAAGGATAAACCCATGTCATACATTGTAACACCAAGCTCTTTTCCTTCCCCTTTTTTGTACCACCTGCGGAACATTAAAAA
>DATCLI010000216.1:0-5584 GCA_036563955.1 Clostridia bacterium
GTATTATTTCCGTAATCCTTTCTATATACCTGTGCCCTGAAATATCTTTTGTAAGATGGATATCGAAATTTACAACATCGGCAACCTGCTGCTCGGCAATTTTTTCGTTATTGAACTCCCCTGTCTGCAAAAGGTTATTGCGAAGCGATTTAACAAGGTTCTCCGTAGTTTTCGCATGGTGAGTAAATATTGTAAACATGCTTGCTACCTGCGACATCTGAATCATCCACGAGCTTACCGGGGCTGTGGCGACTTCGCCGAGAATATTAACGGTGCCGTCGGTTTTTTTCTGAAGATCAAGGCCTTCCTGACCGGATATTGTCGATGTTTCCCGGAACGTCAATATATTTCTTCCAGGATATATTTTTCTAAGATGGAGCTCAAAAGCCATTTCCTGAATGCGAAGCGTAAAGGCAGGATTTATATATTTAATTATAGCCATAAGAAGCGTTGTTTTTCCGGTTCCCTGGGAACCCGTTATAGCTGTAACCCTGCATCCTTTCACAAGCCATTTTATAAGCGTTATTGGTATTTCGTTATTTCTGTCGGTTATTAATTCCTCCGGTTCCGCCTTTTCTATGCTGTCGAACTTCCTAACAAAAAACGCCCACGATTCGGCAAAAGGAGGCCTTACAACAACAACTCTGCTTCCGTCTTTCATTTCGTTTACTTTGTATCCGTTGCTCTCACTTAACTGTCCGGGATAATTATAGCGGTATATATTTTTGCATACCCTTATAAGCTCTGATTCCGAACCAAAGCTTAAAAATGAAAGATGTATCGTTTTCCCTTTAAAGAAAACCCAGACAGAATCATAGCTTGACGGAAGGGCTGATGCTATTGAAATACTCACAGATAAGTCTATTTCTTCGTGAAACGCCGGCGGTATGCCCGAAACGCCTCCCGATACGCCGTCTATGCGCATATCCCTTATTTCATCAATCACGCCGTGACCTTTATACAATTGATATACTCTCTGGGCAACTATGTTTAACTTATCTTCAAACGTGTTTATGAACATATAGTGCTTCATGGCAAATAGCCTTTCTATGTCATCTGCGGCAATAACATACATTACCCCATCCCCGGCGGGCTTTGGAGCATCAATATTGTTTTCGGTTATCAGGATCTCCAACGCCCGATAGCCGAACTTCTTTTTATAGTGATACAGAAGAATTTCAAACTTGTCTTGTACAGTAAGGTCTTTTGGCGTGTTGAAACATATTATGCTGTTTATGTTGCTCTCATCGACTTTGTATGATTTCACAAGAATATCTTTTATGAAATCCTTTATATAGTTTTTCGCGTTTACATCACCATAGGTACAGGTTTTTAAAGCTTTTCGAAGACGGTTCTTGTTGTGTATTCTTTTGTTGAACTCCTCTCTTGTTATGTTCATTTCGTAAAGGTTTGTGTTCAGGATTTCATTAAAGGAGTCCCTGACAAATTTTACGATTGTTTCAACAGCAAACCTGTCCTCTCCTTCCTGTACGCTGCTGATTCGCGACGGACGACTGTTCCTGAAATAATACACCAGGAAAGACAAAAATGCGGCTGATATCAGAATAATTAATACTTCGTTCATTGTTTATTTCCTCTTTTATACCCTTTTTTGCGCCGCGTCGATGCCTGCATGTTCAAGTATCGCTTCGGCCGTTTCTCTTACGCCGCTTATGAACGGATAATGTATATCGTATTTATCAGCTTCGGCGTTTCTGATAAAGAAATCAACTGCCCTGCTTTCCGAACACGCGTCGGCAAAACCGATATCATACGGTATTATAAAAATATTCGAAATGCCAAACCTTTTCTTAATGGCTTTCAGGTTGAACTTTGAGTCGCTGTCGTATTTGCCGAGAATAAAAAATAAGTTTTCGCATATACCCGAATAGTTGGATAAGTAGTCTTCGATCACATGTACGCTTTGGTTAAGGTTTATAACAACAATATCAGACTTCTCAAGTATTTTTTTACTGATTTCATTCATGCCCGGCGCCGTATCGACAAAGACAAGATCATAAAAGCCGCCGGCGGATTGAAGAATCATGTTTATTGAGTCCTTGATATTATTGATATAAATGTCCCTGTTTGTATTCCTCGTTCCAATCAAAAGGTCAAGCCTGTTTTTTAAAACCGTTGTGGTATAATTCGAAATATCATCCTTTTCCAGTTTATTAAATTTTACAGCCCGGCTTAAAGCGTCCAACCCGGTATCTGATAAATCGGTAAGCTCATGCCTTATATATTTTTTCTCAATGAACGCGTGTTCTAAAGCGCTCTTGTCAAAGTGATTATGTGTTAAAAGAATTCTAAGCCTGTACTCAAGCGCAATCATTATCGAAACCGCTGTCATATTGTATGTTGTTCCAACCTGGTGGTAATTGCCCCAAAAAGAAACCTGCATCCTGCTATCCTCCGCGTTGTGCTTTTTTTAAAGCTTTAATGGCGGCTTTCTTCTCCGTTCCGAAAAGTTCGGTTATGCAATCAAGAAGCATCTGGCTGTATTCCGCCGGAACCCTGCCGAATTTGAAAATATCGTCGTATTGGCTTATAAGGCGAACAGCATACTCGGTTTCATTAAAAGGTAATTCATACCTTGCAATAACATTTGCAGTATCAAGATTAAGTATTGAATCCGCATAACGAGCTGTAATCTTACCGTGAGGTATATCGCGGTAAACCCGGATTGCATTCGGTATTTCCCGTGTCTCAGACAGAAAATTCGATAAAGGTATTAAATGTTGCCTTTGCAAATCTGAAACTATAAATACGGCATTCATCCCCTTTATTTCGTCGATTGTTTTCTCGTTTAGCCCAAAATCAACAAGAACCGCATTAAAATCATCAAGATGCATTTGTTCCAGTCCTGTTTCGCTGCAGTTAAGAAAAACCTCGACTCCTCTGTAATCAAGCCTGTCTTTCGTATATATTCCGACAGGTACTGAGTAACTCAGTTCCTGACTGACAGAACAGTCTGCAATAGCCGTTTTCTCCCCGAGTAAATTAATAATTCTCGACAAGTAAAGTATTAAATCCGTTTTGCAAAAACCAATGAAACCAAGTCTGGTTTGCTGTTTTGGCACTGTTTCTCTCCCTTTCCGCAGGTATTTTGCCCATATTCATATGCTAAGCTGATAAAACAATACACTATTGCTGAGTTTCAGTTTTTTCTTCTTTTTTCACTTCTTTACGAATTTCACTGTTTTTTGATATCTCGGTGTTTACGCCCGACGTAACTTTTGATATGTTTTCATTTGTCATTTGTTCAAGATTTGATTCCAATTGCCTGCGTGCTTCCGCTGCGAGCACGTCGCCTGCTTTTTTCAATATGTTAGGATCGTTTCTCATGAGTTCCAGGACATCCAGATTTACAGGATAATAAGGCACGGCTTCCTTCTGAAGCTCCGGCAGGACATATGCCGCTAAATAAATTTTTGTTCCCGGATGGATATATGCATCGATTACCGCACTGCTTATTCTGTGAATCTCTGTTTCATCAAGCCAGAAGCTGACAAGATTCTCCTGCCTGTTAAGAGCCTTTATCCGTTTTTTACTGATAACAATGAAGTCCTCCCCGTTCGGGAATGTAATCCTGACATCAACATAATCGCCGGCTTCCTGTTTTGTTTGTATCATAAGCATGTTAAATTCAAGATCCCTGATATCATCTTTAATCTCCGGGTCTGCTGTCATAAACTTTAAAACCGGCATTCCGGCTTGTAATGCAATAACGTTTACTTTTCCAAAATCGGTATCATCGATAAATCCATTCTGAGGAATATCAAGTTTCATCTCCGCCTTCGTAAAAAGATCTTCAGACATTACGGTACCGCATGGTATATCCTCTTTCGGAATATAAACCTGGCGCTCAAGCGAATAGATATCATATTTCAACTCCTGGATTTGTTCATCATAGCTTTTTTTAACGGAGTCTATTTTCGCGATATGGAAGTAATACGCTCCCGCTGAAACAAAACCTGCAATTATAAGGAACAGTATACCGGCAAGTATTGGAAATGAAAGCCTTTTCTTTTTTTTCAAAAATGCCATTCATTTTTCCTCCTTACGGCGGAGAATTCAACATGAAAGAATCTGTTATATATATTCTCAATCTCTGTTCTAAGCTCGTCATCCTGTTTCCAGGGATTTGCCGAATAAGGGACCGTAATGATGTTCCGGAGACTGAAGTATGATTTGATAACATTGATTGATCTTTGATCCTGCATCGGGAATAAAAGAAAGGCATTGCGATCGTTAAAAACGCTTCCAAACTTATTAAAAAACAATTCAACCTGATGCATTTTCCAGTCGGCGCCGGCAGCAATTACAAGCTTAACATCGCTTCTTCGAATCATTTGAGCAATATATTCATCATATACGCCGTAATCAATAATGACATAATCAAAATCGGCTCTTTTGAAAGAATCTATTTTTTCCTGATCCATAGAAGGAAAAACAGATAAGCCTTGAATTCGATAATAACCGTATTTAGCTTGCATCGAGTCTTTTCCAATGAGCTTGCACAATGCAAGCAAATCCCTGTTTTGGCAGTATTCAATGACAGCGGTTTTAAAGCCATGGTTTTGAAGCCATATACCGAACATTATGCAAAAATGTGTTACACCGGCGCTGTTTTGTACACCGGAAACACTTATTTCCACAGCATTTTTCCCTGCAGCGGCAAGCATTACGGACCTAACAGACCGAGGTTCCATTTTAATAAACGCTTTTTTTATCTCGTATGTATTCGCATAACGACGATCAGGATCGGCTTCGGTGCATTTTAATATAATCGCCTTTAATTTGTTTGACACTCCCGCTGCATCAAGCTGCTTTCCTATCATCGAGGTTTCCGTGTTAAGCGGATGATTTCCGGTTAACAGATGGAATAAAGTCATACCGAAATTATAAATATCGGTTCTTTCGTCAGTTTGTCCGAAGCCGTATTGCTCGGGTGCCGCATATCCGGGCGTACCGAGGTAAACTGTATCGTCGCTGCCGTTGTTCTTATAAAGTCTTGCCGAGCCGAAATCTATCAGTTTTATGCTTTCGTCGGGTAACACGATCAGATTTGAAGGCTTAAGGTCTCTGTAAATAACAGGCGTGGGAGAATTAGCGTGCAAGTATGAAAGAGCGTCGAGAATCTGTATTGCCCAGCGGCAAACCCTCTCCTGTCCAATCTTTCCTTCCTGTTCTATAAGCTGTTTAAGTGTCTGTCCTTCATAATAATCATAAACAAGTATCGTATTATCCGCTTCATGTATACAATCAACGAGCCGAGGGAAAACAGGATGATTTAAATTTTTCAGTATTTCCAGTTCATTTTCGGCAAACTCTTCGTGTGAAGGAATAAACTTCAAAGCCCAATATGTATTCAAATTAATATGTACGGCTTTATACACTTTTCCCGAACCGCCGGCTCCAAGACTTTCGATAATACGGTATCTGCCGTTTATTATTTTTCCAACCATGCCAGCCTCATAAAAACATATAACAATTTTTTGTATAAAAAAATTAAATCCTGATATTTTTTAACATTTTATTACATATTGTAATTATTGGCAAATACATATATTTACTATAT
>DATCLI010000217.1:0-2315 GCA_036563955.1 Clostridia bacterium
AGCGAAAAAGGATTATACAAATGCTTTTCGTTATCTTTTTATTTGTGTTCTATTGAAGTTTCATAAAAGTAAAATTATTTTTATTGAGAAGTGGAAAACAAACCGTGCATATATACGGGAGATAAAAGCAGCGGACAGCAGATTGGCTGATCAAGTGAATGAGTTTTCCTTGTTATTTAATGCCTGTTGCTATGGAGGGCGGGCTATCAGTGAAAATCAAATAAATATATGGCTTGATTTTTTCAAAAGCCTTGAGGAGGATGAAAAATGGCAAAGAAAATAAAAGACATTGTCAGGTTCATCCTTATTGCTTTTATGATTTTTTTGGCCGGGCTCGTTTTATATTCGGTAACGTTATACAGAAAAAGTTATCCTGACTACAGCACATACAGCGCCGGGGAGTACGGAATTAAAGCCGTATACCTTCTTGCAAGGGAAATGGGATATTCCCCGAAGCGGTTTCATTACCCCGCCAGGTTTATATCGGATGAAACGTTAATTGTAGCGTACAGGCCGGACATAGCGCTGTTTAATAACGTTGAAGAAAAGCTTGGTATAAAGAAGTGGCTTTTAGATGGCAATACGCTTATTCTTATACCTGAAAGGGGAACGGCGGGATCACTTTGGATTTTTGATATGATAAGCGAAATGAAGGAATGGCATGAGGTTTCAAATATCGGACACATAACGGTAACATGGTATGGTGTTGGAGAAGGCAGAGTCTGTGTCATGGATCAGGAGGATAGTTTTTTAAACGTGAATCTTGAAAGCTCCGACGCAGGGATCGCCTTTATTGGGGCTTTGGAACGGATTGGAATAAGGGATGTTTATTTTAACGAGTTTTATCACAACATTCAAAAGCCGGCCCCGGGTGTTTGGGAATTGATTGGAACCGTGGGCCAGCTTGTCATAATTCAGCTTATTTTAGTGCTGCTCCTTACAGTTTTAAAGGGATGGAAACCTTTCGGACGTGATAATCATGAAAATTACTGGAGCAAGCGTCCGGAGAATGAAGTACTGCTTGCCCTTTCAAACCTTTATGCGCGGATGAGATCATATCCTCTTGTGCTGTCTAACTACTATGGATATTTCAGGCATAAGTACGGCCGGTTTCTTACAATACCAGGACCGCTGCAGAATAGGGCAGTGCAGACTCTTGCCGCATGTGAAAGGTATATTGAAGGCGGGTATCGAAACAGAAAGCAATTAATTTTACTTATGCGTGATTTGGATAAAATTGAAGAAGAGATAAAGAAGGGAATGAAAAAAATATGGAATTAGACCTTATGTTTGTAAAGAAAAAATATACCGAATTGATGGACGAGTTGCAAAAGGTAATTGTCGGGCAGGAACAGTTTCTGGATCATCTCGCCGCTGCACTTTTTACGGGCGGACATGTTTTAATGGAAGGTTTTCCCGGGCTTGGCAAGACACTGACTGCAAGAACTCTCGCAAAGGCTCTTGACGCCCGGTTCGCAAGGATACAGTTCACGCCCGATCTTATGCCGTCCGATGTTACGGGAACGATGGTGTTCGATGTTAAAAACAGTACTTTTTATATGAAAAAGGGACCGGTTTTTACCAATATTCTTCTGGCCGACGAAATTAACAGGGCTACGCCGAAAACACAATCAGCTCTCCTGGAATGCATGGAAGAAAGAAGCGTTACTATTGACGGCGAAACGAACTTGCTTGACGAGCCGTTTTTAGTAATAGCAACTATGAACCCGATTGAATTCGAAGGGACATATCCGCTTCCCGAAGCGCAGCTCGATCGTTTTCTGATGAAACTGGAAATGATTTATCTTCCTCCCGATAAGGAAGAAGAACTTCTTTGCAGGGTTAATGAAGCAGGCGGCGCTTTATCGCCGGAACGGGCTATGGCTGTCATAAGCCCTGACGAATGGAAGGCGGCGAGAAATGAAATTGTCAGGGTGAAAGTAAGCGAAGGGATACTAAGATATATAACGTCGATTATATTTGCCACAAGGAACACGCCCGCTGTTTTGCTGGGGGCAAGCTCACGAGCCTCGATAGACCTTATGAAATGCGCAAAAACACTTGCTGCTTTTGACGGAAGGGATTATGTCATACCTGAAGATGTGGTGGAGGTAGTCCATCCTGTTCTTAGGCACCGGATTATTGTAAGGCCTGAGGCGCGGCTTGATAATGTGACCGTTGACGACATCCTGACAGGTATAATCAAGACCATCGAGATTCCAAGGTAAAATGGTGAATTGAGCATGTTTATCAGTAAAAGATTTATAAATCTTGTTCTGGCGGGAACAGTTCCTGCTTTAATGTCGCTTATACCC
>DATCLI010000218.1:0-3985 GCA_036563955.1 Clostridia bacterium
CCTTTATATGGCCCGTATATCCAAAGAGCCGGAGGAAAGGCGAGAAGAGATTATATCCGCCGCGGAGAAGCTCTTTCATGAAAAAGGATTTGATAATACAATGATGTCCGATATTGCGCAGGCAATTGGCATATCGCAGGGTTTGCCCTACCGGTATTTTAAGTCCAAGGCCGAGATTTTTGACGCAATAGCCGAGAAATATGGGCTTGAATTTGTGCGTATGATTAAAGGCATAACATTTGAACCGGGAGTTAACGCAAAGGAAAAACTGGACATATATTTCAAGCATATTGCGGAATACGGCATAAGCTATAAATTAATCCCTCTTTTACATGAAAAAAGCAATGAGGAACTGCACAGGCGGGTCACTGAAAAAAGCTTAAAATGCATATTTCCGCTGTTTAGGGATCTTATTATCGAGGGTAATAAGCAGGGCTGTTTTTCATGCCCCAAGCCTGATGAGAGCGCATGGTTTATTTTAAACGGCATAAATGGGATCCAGGGGGAGTCGCCTGTGAATTATAATGAAGGAAAAGAAAAAATGTATGAGGATATAAAATATATTCTCACATTAATTTATCGTGTTTTAGGTGTAAAAGAGCAGTAAAGGAAATACATTATATTTTTTGCTGTTAAAATGAATGAATTCATTCAATATAAAGGAGGAGTATATGAGCTATATTAAATTTGAGGATGTAACCAAGGAATATCGAAGCGGGCAAACGGCTGTATTAGCTGCGGATCAAGTATGCTTCGAAATAGAACAGGGGGAGCTGTGCGTGATACTGGGACCTAGCGGTGCCGGTAAAACCACCGTGTTGAATCTCCTTGGAGGCATGGATCGTCCCACATCGGGGCGAATACATGTGAATGATAAAGTCATTACGGATTTAGAAGGCCGTGAGTTAACAAATTACCGCCGGATTGATGTAGGGTTTGTTTTCCAGTTTTATAACCTGATGCCTAACCTTACAGCACTGGAAAATGTGGAGCTTGCCAGACAGGTATGCCAGAATCCTCTTGATCCGGTGACGGTTTTAGAACAGGTGGGACTAAAAGACAGGCTGCATAATTTCCCCGCCCAACTGTCAGGCGGGGAGCAGCAGCGTGTGGCTATAGCCCGCGCTTTATGCAAAAATCCCGCTCTGCTGTTATGCGACGAACCCACAGGAGCGTTGGATTCGAAAACCGGAGCCCAGGTCCTGCGCCTGCTGTGCGACATATCAAGAGAATACAATACGACGGTTGTTATCATAACACACAACGCTTTGATTGCATCTATCGCAGACAGGGTAATCCGTTTAAAAAATGGCAGGGTGGAGACAGTGGAAATCAACGGCTCGCCCAAGCCGGTGGAGGAAATAATATGGTAAAAAGCAGTTTGTTGAAGAAATTATTAAGAGACATGGTAAAATCCAAATGGCAGTTTCTGTCCATAATGGTGTTATGCGCGCTGGGTGTATTGGTTTTCAGCGGCCTGGACGCAACCTGGAGAGAAATTGACGCTTCTGTGGACAGTTATATTAATTCACAGCGACTTGCTGATATTTGGATTACTGTGCCATTCGTTGACAGTGACACAGAGAACACAGTTAAAAACCTGCAGGGTGTAAAAGACGTTCAGAGCCGGATTACCATGGAAGTTACCGCCGAACTTTCCGGAGAACCTGATCTTGTACTGCATGCAATAGACGGGCAGGCACGTATCAATATTCCGCTGGTTCAAAGCGGAAGCATGCTTTCAGAAAGTGATACCGAAGGATGCTTGCTGGAGCAGCAGTTTGCGCAGGCACATAACTTGGAGGCGGGAGACGGTATCACAATAAATATTGGCGGGATGAATAAAACGTTTATTATCCGCGGATTGGTTATCAGTCCTGAATACATAATAACCGCCAAGGATTTGATACCTAATCCGAAATCCTATGGGTTTATTATTGTAAATAGTGCCGCTGTTCCCCAGGTTCCCATGAATGAAATAACGGTATTGCTATCGGAGACTGCTGTCATTTCTGATGTTAGGGAATCAATAGAAGCGGCCCTTCCTTATGCCTTGGTCCGTGACAGAAAAGCCCATAAAAGCACGGATATGATAAAACGTGAGGTGGAACAGTTCAAATCCCTGTCTTCCGTATTTCCTGTACTGTTTTTTTCAGTATCCGTAATGATTGTGTTAACAACAATGACACGATTAGTAGACAACCAGCGTACACAGATGGGTATATTAAAAGCTTTGGGATATAATGACGGTAAGATTCTTCGGCATTATCTTTCATATGCATTTTATCCCTCTTTAATTGGTTCGATGGCAGGACTTTTCATTGGCAAAAACACTCTGCCGGTTTTTATGTGGAATATTGAAACTGAATTTTATAAAATCCCTCAGAAGGTTTCGGTAAAGATTTCTTATGCATCAATCCTGGTATGCGTTTTGTCCATCTTGTTAAGCTGTGCGGTATGTTACCTTTCATGCAGAAGGCATTTTAATGAGGTGCCTGCAGCCATGCTTCGACCTAAGGCGCCAAAGGCGGGAAGCCGTATTTTACTGGAACGTTTTCCGGCATTTTGGACACGGCTTAAATTCAACGCAAAAATGATTCTGCGCAACCTGTTCCGCAGTAAAGCCCGTACAATTATGGCTCTGCTCGGTGTCCTATGCTGTACGGCACTTATAATAACAGCATTTGGTATCAGGGATACGTTTCTTGATATGGTAAACACCCATTACGGGGAAACCTTGCGTTATGACATTCGTGCAAACCTTGCCGGTGATACGCAAGAGCCGTTAATAAACAAAGAGGATATTCCCGCGCGGACTGTCGAAGGTGTGATGGAGAGGGTTGTCAGCTTGCAGACAGGCAATAATAGCCGTACCGTTTTGTTAACTGTTTTGGAAGATGAGCAAACACTGATTGATTTGGGTATTAAAGCGCAGGCAGATAAGCTGCCCGGCGACGGCATAATTATATCGAAAAAGCTGGCAAAGGTAATGGATGTAAAGACAGGGGATACCGTCATACTTAAATTTCCCGGTGATATAAATGCGGTGGTATTAAAAATTGTTGATATTACTTCAATAGGTTTAGGTCAGGGGCTTTTTATGTCCGCAAAATCGTGGGAATCTCTGGGAAGAGAAGCTTTTGCTCCATCCGCGCTGCTGATAAAGGAACCGGATGCGGATTGTGTTGACTATTTGAACCAGTTGGACCGAGTGGAAAGATTGGATTTAATATCCTCGCTGAGAGAGGAAACCATATCGTTGATGGAGAGTATTATGAGCATTGCCGTGCTCATGATAGCATTTGCGTTTGCGCTTGCGTTTGTTGTTCTGTATAATATGGGGATTTTGAATTTTCATGAACGTACCCGCGAATTTGCTACGCTTAAGGTGCTGGGGTATCATCAAAACGAAATAAAATCCCTGATCGTGCGTGAGAATGTTCTGATATCCTGCATAGGTATTCTGCTTGGCATACTGCCCGGATTTTGGCTAACAAAAGTTGTTATTAGTGTCAGTGAGCAGGATGATATGCTGTTTACTCCGGTTGTTTCTGTAATCAGCCTGATGATTGCATGCGGACTGACATTAATTTTCTCATTGTTGATCCAATTCTTTCTTGCCCGTAAGGTGAAGTCCATTGATATGGTTGAATCGTTGAAGAGTGTGGAGTAGGGGCAGAACCTTTTTAATACCTTCAGTGACGCGGTTTGGATGATTAAGTCATCTGAGAAATGCAAATAAGGGAATGAAACGTGATATATTAAGCCTGTGTATAAACATAAAAATACACAGGCTTTATCAATGTTCAATTAAAGTGAGCTTTCCGTCCACAATGGCCGGCTCACCTACAGCGACAGGGTCGCTTTGCAGGTCGGGGTACGTTGTCTTTTTTGCCATCAGTTTCCCGTTGTCAAGGTACAGCGCATAGTCATATTTCATGCGGTCGCTGAGTTCATAGGCATTCCCTGCTGCATAGTCGTAAGC
>DATCLI010000219.1:0-5896 GCA_036563955.1 Clostridia bacterium
CGTTATATCAGAGCCGCGTACCCACCGGAACGCGGCAGCAATGCCTCGACCCGTTAACCACCCGCTGGATTTTCGGCATAATTTCCGCGGGTCCTGCTTCGGGTGTTTCGTTTCCTTGGGCGACAAAGCACCTACCGACAACACGCACCAAGTCCGTATTATTTTCGCACAGAGGTCTCCATATCCCGGGTCGCTCATTAACCCGCTCCAAATTTGCCTGTAGGCAGCATGGCGCTGGAGCATGTCGCCCGGCGTCAACGAAAAACACCCGAATCACCCGCTGGTTTCTTGTTGAATAAGCACTGTAATTAGAGAAACTATTGTACAATATAAGGAAACTATAGCGAAAATGCAGCATAGAGATATACAGTCAGAGCGAGGATAAGCAAGTCGACTGTCTGAGCAAAAATGTTTCATACAAAAAATCTTTCAAAGCATTTTTGCGAGTTTCGACTTGCCTGAGCTGAACTGTATAGCTCTTGCAAATGAAGCTCTTGTTTCCGTTATTGTACAATAGTTCAATTTGGTGTAATTACTGCGTGTCCCGCTTAGCCAGTTCGTATACCGCGTATGTTTTTTCGACAATAGCGCTCCATTTATACTTTTCACATATCGTGTCCCAGGCATTTCTCGTAATATCGGCAACGAGATCCGGGCTCGTCATGAGCTCAATAATGCACTCGGCCAGAAGGTCCGGACGTCCCGTGCGGAATTTCATTCCGTTAAAGCGGTTTGTAACGATTTCGTTAAAGCCGCCCGCTTCGGAAACAACCACGGGCAGATTAGCTACCATCGCCTCAAGAGCAACTATGCCAAAAGGTTCATAAAGGCTTGGGAAAACGGCGATATCCACGCATTTATACATTTTATACAGTTCCTCGTCGTTTATATACCCGGTAAAATGCACCCTGTCGGCGACGCCATTCTCGGCTGCTTTTTTCTCCAACGTATCACGCTCCGGCCCGCTGCCCGCGATAACAAATCTTACGCTGCTGTATTTTGATAAAATTAAAGGAACCGCATCCATCAAAACATGTACCCCTTTTTCATTCACAAGCCTGCCGACAAAAAAAACTATTTTCTCATTATCTGCCGCGTATCTTTTACGAAAATCCATATCTTTCGGAATAAGGTTTAATTTTTCGGTCTCAATACCATTGGGTATAACATGAATATTGTCCGCAGCTCTTTCAAAAAGCGTGTTTACTTCATTTTTCATATACATGCTGTTTACAATTACATGCTTAATGCTGTGAACCATTTTCTTCTCGACATTGTTGATAAATGACTGTATTTCATTATGAATACCCGCGTTCCTGCCGTATTCCGTAGAATGGATCGTGCATACCTGCCTTATCGGGTATACCTTTGCCATGCATTTCCCCGCAAAAGCGACAAGCCAGTCATGCAGATGAATTATATCAAACATTTCGCCGTTTTTTATAATTTCTACGGCTTTTTCAAACATCGACAGGTTCATTTGAAGCACGCCGTTTATGAAATTTATTGGTTTCACATAATAACTGCTAACACAATATATACTTTCATTGCCTGATGAATAAAATTCTTCTTCTCCCTCAACGCTTGTTATAACCGTTACGTTATGTCCCTGTTCCGACAATCCCCGGGAAAGATGATAAACAACCCTCGATATCCCTCCGATTATTCTCGGAGGATACTCCCATGAGAACATGAGGATGTTCATATTTCTCACCTCCGGTATATACTTAAAGCATAAAAAACTGTATAATCTATATTATGGTTATTTTTATACAAATTGTGAACTGTAATAACAGTGATTAATTGCCACAAGGTATTTTTAGTTCTGTTTCGGGTATTCTCTGATTCAACAATTACTTCCTTTGGGGGAATAGTTTTGCTGATTATACCAAAAGAAGCCGAAGAAATCATATCACGATTGGAAAGCTGCGGTTTTGAAGCGTACCTTGTCGGAGGCTGCGTAAGAGATTTATTAATGGGCCTTAAGGCAAAGGATTACGATATCTGCACGTCCGCGCTTCCGGATGACGTTATAAGGCTTTTTTCGAAGACTTTGAAAACCGGGCTTAAACATGGAACAGTTACAGTGATAAAAAACGGCATTCCGTTTGAAGTAAGCACATTTCGCATCGATATGGAATATACCGACCACAGGCGCCCGGACAAAGTGCTTTTTACCCCTTCTCTTATCGAAGACTTGAAACGCCGTGATTTCACAATCAATGCTATTTGTTACCATCCTGAAAAAGGGATTATCGATCCTTTCAACGGGATGAGCGATATAACCGGCAGGATAATACGGACAGTGGGAAACCCGGAAGAAAGGTTCGGCGAAGACGCGCTGCGAATGCTTCGCGCCGTCCGCTTTAAGGCGGTTTTGGGTTTCGAGCTTGAACATGCGACTAAAAAAGCTATCTGCAGGATGTCAGGCACGATATGCCATATAAGCCGCGAACGCATTTTACATGAACTTAACGGAATCCTGTCCTCCTCCATGCCCGAAGCTTTTGAAATTCTGTTTGACACAGGTCTCATTAAATACATTTTTCCCGTGCCGGTCCCATTAAAGTATACATTAAAGCCGCTTAAACAGCTTCCAGGCAGACTGCCGCTCCGCTGGGCGGCCGCTTTCCGGCTTATGGAGTTTACAGACCTTGCTGAGGTAAGAGAAATCTGCAATTATCTTAAAATGAGCAGCAAACTTAAAAATTACATTCTAAATGTAATGAAAATATTAAACGAACCTATGCCTGAAAATAAATTCTTGCTTAAAAAAATGCTGTCCTGCACGGGAATTGATTTATTCTCAGACAGTCTTGAGATACTGCGAGTATCAGGCTTCGATATCAGCAAAGCAAAAGCCGCCGGGCTGATGCTTGATGAAATTTGTTCCAATAACGAATGTGTGAGCCGTTCCGCTCTCGCGGTAAAAGGACGGGATTTAACAGATGCCGGTTTTATTCCGGGAAAACAGCTCGGCGAAATTATTGAGATGCTGTTCCTGTGCGTTTTGCAGATGCCTGAGCTTAACCGCAGGGATATGCTGATTGAAATTGCCGAAAATATTCAAAAAGCCTTTCCTGCATAGCATTTATGTACTGTTTTATATTTAATGGCTTCCGCAGCCTGCAGTTTTTCCATATGTAAAGAAGCGGACGACAAGCAAAAAGCTCCGTCCGCTCTTTATCTGCAGAATTTTATATACCGATGATAAGTTTATGCTTTGCCTGCGCAGCCGAGAACATTATTAAGCTTATGCAGGACAAGCTTCTTTATTTCGCTTCTTGCCGGGCCAAGATACTTTCTCGGATCAAATTCACCCGGGTTTTCGGCGAACATTTTTCGTATTGTAGCAGTCATGGCGAGCCTTAAGTCGGAATCGATATTTATCTTGCATACGGCCATCGAAGCAGCTTTGCGGAGCATCTCTTCCGGAACGCCTTTAGCTCCGGGCATCTGTCCGCCGTATTTGTTGATAGTTTCAACATACTCCGGTATTACCGATGAAGCGCCGTGCAGGACAATAGGGAATCCGGGCAGCCTTTTCTGTACTTCTTCAAGAATATCGAAGCGAAGTCTCGCTTCACCTTTAAATTTATATGCTCCGTGACTGGTTCCGATGGCAATCGCCAGTGAATCGACTCCCGTACGGTGAACAAACTCTTCAACCTGATCAGGATCGGTAAACGCGGCGTCCGCATCCGAAACATTGACCGCATCCTCAATACCGGCAAGCCGACCAAGCTCCCCTTCTACAACAACACCGTGCGCATGCGCATAGTCTACTACCTGCTTAGTCAGTTTAACATTCTCTTCAAATGGATGATGGGAACCATCTATCATTATGGAAGTAAAACCGCCGTCTATACAGGACTTACAGAGTTCGAACGTGTCGCCGTGATCGAGGTGTACCGCAATCGGAAGACCTGTTTCTATAATGGCAGCTTCAATAAGCTTCATAAGATACGTATGGTTGGCATACTTGCGCGCACCGGAGGATACCTGCAGGATTAAAGGAGCATTCGCCTCTTTTGCGGCTTCGGTAATTCCCTGCACGATCTCCATGTTATTGACATTAAAAGCTCCAATGGCATATCCGCCCTCGTAAGCCTTTTTAAACATTTCTTTTGTTGTTACTAACGGCATTTAATCCACTCCTATCTACTTTGTTAATATTTTATCATATTTTATTTTATCAAAGCCTATATTAAATTCAAGAAAAAAATTACTCATATTCTTTAATATAAAAAAAGGATTTGTATTCATTTTGCATAGACGTTTTTTTAATAGTCATTTTTTATTCCAAAAGCCTGGTCGCAAAAAAAATTGATTTAAAAATTCATGCATTTTTCAGTAAACTGCTTTCCATTCTCATAAGTGAGTTTTATGTATTCATTTTCATTAACCTGGAAAAAGAAAATTCCCTGGTCCCTGATATTGATTTGGGTTCTGTCAAATATATCGGCCTGGATAATATCTATTAATATATCGATATGGTCCAGAGGGTTGTGAACTGTTTTCGGTACAATCAATATCGGAAGTTTGCCGAGAATATCCGGCTTTAGTACCGCAATATGCACACTTCCGGGCTCAAGCAGATTGTCTGTGGGATACAGCAGGTAACGTTCAAACATAGGCTGATGCATAAAAAAACCTCCGTCGAATGAGCTTCTCTTTTTGCTGCTTCCGGTGCGGGAAGGTATAGTGATTATCAACCAACATCGGAAGTACAAAACAAGTTTACCACGAATCCATTTCCGGGTAAAGAGTTTTGTAGACAAAATAGATTCTGTTAACCCTCACAAGGTACCTTTCGGTTTCGGGATAGGGAACGGATTTGATTTCAGAACCCCGCCATTTTATATCATTATCGGCAATCCATCTCATAACGGTGCCCTCTCCGGCATTGTACGCCGCCAAAGCCAATTCGTTATTTCCTTCAAAACGTTCCAGCAAATAAGACAGATACCAGCAGCCGTATTTTATATTAACCTCCGGATTTTTTAAATCTTCACAGTCATAGTCTCTATCACCGAGCTTGTCTGCAATCCATCGGCCCGTTATTTCGGTTATCTGCATAAGGCCTACTGCTCCTTTTTTGGAAACCACATCTGTTCGAAATCCGCTTTCTGTCTTTATAACCGAATATACCATAGTTATTTTGACATTGTTATCCGCCGCGTATTTTTTTACAATTTCCAGGTGGGGCATAGGAAACAGTATCTTTAACAGAACAGGGGCAAATAATACCGCAGCAATAAAAAGCAGCAGTATACCGCCTATACAGGACAACTTAAATCTATTGCGAATCTTCACTCTCATTTTTTAGTACTTCCCAAACCAATGCCCTTAAATCTTCTATTGTTCCATTGTTATATATTATTTTATCCGCAACCGCGATATACATCTGATCGGACATTTGAGCCTTTATGCGCTGCATCGCTTCCTGTTCAGTATAATTGCTCCTTGCCATAATACGCCTTTTACGTATTTGTTCATCAGCAACAACTACCCAAACCGTATCTACAAGATCGAGAAAACCGTGTTGTATCGGAACTACCGCTTCAACAACAATAAAGTCTGTCCCTTCGTTTCGTAAATCACCCAGTTTCCGGCTTATCTTCTCAGCCACCGCTCCATGCGTAAATCCGTTTAATTTTTTTAAAAGCTCCGGATCGGAAAATACAATATCTCCAAGCTTCTTTCTGTTAATGCTTCCGTCTTCATCGAGGATACCTTTTCCAAATGTCCGAACAATTTGATTATATGCCTTCATTCCGGGCATAACAACTTCTCTCGCGATTTTGTCCGCCAATATAACCCTTGCTCCATACTCGGAGAGTATTTGTGAAACAGTGCTTTTCCCGGAACCAATGCCCCCTGTGATCCCTATTAT
>DATCLI010000220.1:0-5204 GCA_036563955.1 Clostridia bacterium
GGATACTTGGCGAGGATGTGCCTTTTATGGATTTAAACGGTCAGGGAAATTTTATCGCGAAAGTAAAAAAGCTGTTTGGGTTTCGATCGGCTTAGGGAGGGGTTTAAATGCTGCAGCAACTATTAAGTAAACTAGGCCGGAAGCGTTCGTCAAAAGATGTTGCAAAAGAGCGGCTAAAGCTGGTTCTCATTCATGATAGAGCCAATGTTTCACCGCAGTTTTTGGAAATGGTAAAAGGTGAAATAATTAAAGTGATTCGCAATTATATGGAGATTGATGAAGAAGCTCTTGATATCCAGCTTACAAAGACAGTCAGCGAAGAAGGAGAGGGTGTTGTTCCTGCCCTTATTGCAAATATTCCTATTAAAAGCGTTAAAAATACCGGCAGGAGTTTTTAAATCAGTTAGGCTGGAAGGAATGCTTCTCCTTTGGTTAAACTTTATTTTTATTTAACGGAGGCAATTAATGAATATTGCTCTTGTAGCGCATGATAATAAAAAAGAACTAATGGAAGCTTTTTGCATTGCGTATAAATTTATTTTAAAAGATCATAATTTGTTTGCTACTTCAGGGACGGGCGCACTGATCTCTGATGCAACCGGCCTGACCGTAAACTGCCTTGATTATGGGCACCTCGGGGAAGAACAGATTGCAGCGAGGGTCGCCTATAATGAAATAGATCTTGTTTTATTTTTTATGGATCCGGCGCAAAAGGAAGAGAAACTTCAGGGTTTTAATATTATACGCGAGCACTGTGATAACAATAATATCCCGCTTGCTACGAACCTTGCGACTGCCGAGATCCTTGTAAACGGACTGCACCGCGGAGACTTCGCGTGGCGTGAGCTCGTCAATCCGTCAAATTAGTTTAAAACAACTTTTAAATCTGTTCATCGCCGTACACATATTTTGATAAGTAATCAAAGTTTTGTTTAAGTATATCTATTTCTTCGCGCAGCTCTTCAAGCTTTTTATCGCATTCTTTCTGGGTTAGCCACAGCTTGGTCAATTCCTTCTGCATACTTTCGATAAAATTCTTAAGGCGAATAATCTTATTGTCAAGGTTATTGGCCGGCGTCTCGCCGGCAAGACTGCCTGATTTTCCGCTCTTACTGTCTGAAGGTTTTTTTACGGGCAGTATCTTATCAATTGTGCTGTCAACTTTTTCGGCAGATTTTACCGCAGTGATACGCTGTTCAGGTTCTTCGTTCAGGAAAGCCAGTTGATACCCTTTTGAGAAGCTGCCCGGTATTTCATTAAAACACAATAATGAGCGTTCTTTCTCCATATTTGTATTATAAATAAAACGGCAGGTCATCCCCGTGTAACCGGAAGATAGACGTGTTTCATCCGTCCAGTTAATACCCTCGTCATTGGATGTCCTGTAATAAATATTTTGAGCGTCAACCCGATAAAGAAAAAGAACGCCGTTATTATAAACAAGCCCGCTGCGGCCCGCAGGGGATTGGCTGTTGTAAAGTATTAACGGCTCAGTCATACCAAGTTTTTTAAATAAGACCCGGCTTATGCCGTCACGGTGATCCTGAAAAGCGAGATAAATCCGGTTATCCTTTCCGCATACGGCTGACGGGAACAGGATATCGCCCTCGGATTCATACAGCTTTTCGGCGGCCGTGAAAATGTTTTGCTCCTCCTTTAATACCCTGTGATATAAACTCATTCCGCTTTTTTCGGAACGGCAGTAAAAAAGATGGTATTTCCCAAGGCGATCCCTGATAACAAGATAGTGCTTATCGGATCCGTCAATATAATCTATCGCCATCGGCTTTGAAAGAGCGCCTTTAATTATGCTCTGCATGGAAATCAAATGGCGATCGTTATGGCGTATAACATAAAAAAACAAAATTGTATCTTCAAACACAAGCAGCGATACATTCTTATGCCACGGCGTAGTGTCCTTGCTGCCGAGTATCGGCTGAATGTCTATGTGTCCGCGGCGGCCGTGACCGTATAAAATGCGTCCGTCTTTGGCCTGGAAAACGAAGTGAATTATATCCCTGTCATCAATAGCGGCGCAGAAATCATTTACAGACAGATCGGAAAGAATAAAAGCGCGCGACCATACCCTCTCATCATCGAGCATCCTCAGGCACAAACCTCGCTCCTCGTCAAAATAGATATGATATGATATATTGAAACTGTTTTTTAAGATTATATGCTTCTGCTCCTCTTTCTTCATCTCTTCCTCCTGCAGGCGGGTTTGTCCATAACTTTTTTATTAAAATACTATGTTTATTCACTGGGAAATATGTCTGCAGCTGCTTATTCGATACTGCCAAGGTTTTTTTATTTACCGCCGCATGGATACCTTTTGCCGGAATGGCATCGTTCAATCCGGGATAATGAATATAAACCGGAAAAGAGTTGTAAAAAAGCATGCTTGTTAATCACCAAATATTTATACAGACATATTATAAAATTGAGATACTTTTGACTTTGGGGGAATGTAGCATATGAGCAAGGAGCAGGTTGTTGCGGGTCTTATCGACGGCGAGGACATCTGCAAGCTTAGAGAAGCTGTTTGCGTACAGGTAGAGAAGGTATATGATCATTGCCGGGAAAAAGATTGCATTGAAGATGAGGTAGTTGATTTTGTTGAAGATGTACAGTGTTTGATAGACAAAGCCGTTAAGGTGAGAGTTAAGGAAGCTGAAGTAGTAAAGGTGCTGGCGGATATTGACGATGTGCCGTTTAAAAGAGGTTTCTTTACTGTAAATGTACGCTACAAGATAAAGGTGAAGGTGGAATTCTGCTTGCGCGATCAGATTAGCAACCTTGTTACTTCTGATCCAAAGGTTGGATTTGTTTGGTTTGCGAAAACTGTTATTCTGTTCGGTTCTGAGGGACAGGTAAAAGTATTCAGTTCAACCGATCCTGAATTCTGTTCGTCAGCAGATGACGGTGATGGCTGCGGTTCGATGATACAGCAGGACAACAAACCGACCGTAAAGGTTGAAGTTGCAGAACCTCTGGTGCTGAATGCCAGAATTAAAAGAGTCCACTGTCCAAAGGGTCGGCATTACGGGGATGAATACGATGAAATTGATGAAGAAGAAAATGCTGCTGCCGGAAGAAGAAGAATTTTCCCGCAGAAAAATGTTGTGGTTACCATTGGCTTGTTCTCAATAATTAAACTTACACGGCTTGTTCAGCTTTTAATTCCGGCTTTCAATTTCTGTATTCCAAACCGTGAGTGCGTTGCTTCAACCGACGAGAATCCATGCGAACTTTTTGAAACCATTGATTTCCCGTTTGATCAGTTCTTCCCGCCGCAGGCTTTTGACTTCCCGATTGAAGAAGAATTTGAAAGAGAACGCTGCCCGGAAAGAAGAGAAGGCAGAGAAAGAGAAGAAAAAGATGAAAGGCGCAGAAAATAACAGCAAAAAAGTTTTGGAAGGGGAGGCTAAATCCTCCCTTTTGTTTTGTTGGTATTTTTAGTTGTTCCAAAGGAAAATTTTTTCCTCGGGAATATATTTTTTAAGAAGCCCTTGCATATATGAGTTCATTTTATCGGATAAATCGGGAGGATAAGTGTATGCATCGTTTATCGCCCTGAACGGATAATTTATTATTGATGAATAAGGCTTGATTTTTCTCATGTTCTTAAGATACCCGCAGGGTATACGGAAACTGCCTATACTAACGTCTTTGATTTTACCTGCGGGAAGTTTTGAGAATACTGTTTCGATCAATTCTCCATACTGCTCTTCCCAATCTTTTATATAAATGATGGGATCGAAACAGAGCCTTATTTGATATCCCTTCGCCATGGCTTTTTCAATGCAGTTGAGCCTTTGCATCGGGGAAGGTGTCCCGTGTTCGTATTTTTCCCACACACGCCCGCAGGGCAATGTCCATGCAAGAATTGTGTTCTCTTGTGGTGTAAGTTTTTCAAGGTTGTTCCAATTCGCGCTCTTCGTTCTTAATTCAACAGTAAGCTGGGGGTGGAGACCAGAGAATTCAAACCATTTTTCAGACAAGCCAAGAAACTTTTCAAGAGCAAGCAAATCCGTATCATAAGAAATGCATAAGTACACCGGATGTTTCTTCAAAAGCTTTTTGACATCATCAAATATATCCTCAAGGTTGACAAAAACAACGATATTGGCCGAAGGATACATGCCCTGAAGATAGCAGTATTCACAATCAAAAACACAGTTAATTGCCGTGTTGGCATAATAAAAGTTCGGGTTTCCGAAGTTCTGGCAAAGCGGTGATCCCTCATAAACGAACGGAGGGCGTTTTTTTGCAAGAATAAGGTTCTGCGACTGCTTTTGAAGCAAATAGTTCTGGCGGCTTCTATTAAATATATCCTTATAGTGATTTATTAAAACCTGCCTCGACTTCGGAAAATGCGACAGGATTTTTATTGTGTTTGGGTGGTCTATTATATCCTTTTCAATGTATATGTGTGAAAAAGGCGGATTAAGTAAATTCTCGCATAAGCTTATCAAAACATTTCTTCCTTTCGTATTTGTTTTCTGCCGGTAAAATGTTTTCTTTTTCAAAAAAAGATGACACGAGATCTGCAAAGCTGCCGTACTGAAGCTTATAAAAACTTGCTGCCTGTCTTAGCTGGTGCTGCATTGAAACGGTCAGCCTGAGATTTTTTGAAATCTCGGCGAGCATGTTTTCCTCATCCTGTGAAAACAGGGAAGGTGTATTTTTCATGCTGTTATGCAGACGAGTGACCCAGGCGGCGATTTCGGGCAAATTTCGCTCGATCAGCCCATTCACGCTGTTCGGGTCGATTTTATCAAATTGAAGATAGTCCGATACGATTTTTATAAAAAACATCTGGTGCGGCTGAAAAAATAATATTCCTGCGCGGTAAACTCCGGACGCTTCCATATCGGCCAGGTTTTCAGGCATATCTGCCGCATGTTTTTCCAAAATGGGATTACCGCTTGATACAATACCGCTTTCTTCAAAAGGGTGTGAGAAAATCATATCCGGGTAATAACTTAAGCCTGTATCCATTTCATATATTTTATCGCACAGATAAACCGTTCCGATTGTCATATTCATGTTTTTTGCGCCGCATATGCCGATGTTCAACAGAAGATCGCAAGGGCCGGGCGGATATACGGAGCATAAATGCGTTACCCCTATCGCGGCATTAACAATTCCGGGCTTTGTAACAAGAAGGATAATATCTTCGTTTCTAAACGCCTGAAACATAT
>DATCLI010000221.1:0-7694 GCA_036563955.1 Clostridia bacterium
ATAATAAAGGGGCGAAAGAAATAATAATGAATGATTTACCTCAAAAATGGATAAGAGGATGTGTTCAAAAAGGATGGCTTGACTATTCTCATCATGCTAAATGCAGAATGTTAGAACGGCAAATTGAAGATAAAAAAATCATTGAATGCATTTTGAATGGCAAGGAAATTGAGTTACAACTAGAATTTGAAGACGTTCATGTATTATTTCAAGAAGCAACAGAAAAAACACCGGAAATGTATGTAATTGTAGCTGCAGCATATCCTTATCCTTTAGTTGTAACTGTATGCAGAACTAAAGAAGAAGTTTGGGAGTATTGTAATGGGTGTTTAAAGAGGAGGAGAAAATAATGATAAAAAGAAAATGCTTTATGTGCGGTGCTGATATGGAGGAAAAAACTATTTCCACAAAGGCCGGATGGGGTAAATATACATTAACGATAGACGGAATAAATGCCTATGTGTGCCCTGAGTGTGGTGAAACAACTTACTCATCAGAAGAAGTTCATATGCTCCAGGAACTGGGGAGAAGTTTAGCAAGTTTAGGGGCAGAAGAAAGACCTGATTTATTAAATATTTCTGAAGTAGCCGATTTATTAAGAGTCAGCAATCAAACTGTTTATAATATGATAAGAGATGGCAGGCTTTGTGCAATAAAAATAGGACGTGAATGGAGATTTATGCGCAAAAGTATAGAAAGTATTCTTCATCCTGATGATAGCTTTAAAGTTGCAGCGCGAAGTTTTAATGGTGAAAACCTAGAGGATGACAAAGAAATAATACTACAGCATTTATCAAAAATGTAAAGAGGCACAGTTATGATTTTTAATAAATCTTCTCCCGAGCTATACGCTCGGGAGCTTTTGCATAGTCTAGATATAAAAAATATTCCAGTTAATCCATTTGAAATATGCGATATATTGCACATTGATATATGCTATGAACCATTACGTCAAAGCGAAGCTGTATTACTAATAAAAAACGGCTCTCATAGAGTTATACTTAACCAAAATATATCTTATCAACCTCGACTTAAGTTTACTGTAGCCCATGAAATAGGGCATTTCTACATTCCTTGCCATGACTTACAAGTATTTGCCTGCCAAGCATCAGACATAATGTCATTTAATACTGATAGAAGTCTGGAGCAAGAAGCAAACAAATTTGCTAGTGAATTACTAATGCCAACAGAATATATACAAAAGGAAGCAAAACTTCATGATTATAACGCTGAATCTGTTAAAAAGATAGCAGATAAGTTCAGCGTGTCAATAACCGCATCTGCAATAAGATTTCTTGAATTTACACCTGATAAAGCAGCTATAGTTTTATCGCAAAATAGTAGGGTTAAGTGGTTTATGAAAGCAAGAAATTTCAGATATCATATTAAAACTGGCATGCTAAGCGAAGATACTTATGTATACGATTTTTTTAAATATTTCAGAGCAGACGAATCAATGCATCAAACATATGCTCATGCTTGGATAGATGGCGATTTCGATATAGATTTTATTAATGAGCAATCTATATTTATGCCAAACCTTAATATGGCTTTGACTGTTCTAACAATTCCTTATAGCGAAGATGATGAATATGACGATGAATGGAATTATTGATTTAGATATGAATTATCTTAAAAGTGTGCAAATGATCGCTATCATGAAAATAAATAAACATATAAAAGGTGGCTAATATACAACGTACAAAAAGAAGTTTATTAGAAAAAGGCTGCTGTCGAAAAAATTGAAACGCTATGCAAGACTTCAAATCGAAATTTACCACAAACTTTAAGGCATTTAAAAACCCTTTTGATCCTTTTTTAGCATTTTAAATGAAGTGAATAAAATGAATAAACCGCCTGATATAGGCGGTTTTTCAGGAGTTTTTTTCTGGTGCACCATCGGGGACTCGAACCCAGGACACCCTGATTAAGAGTCAGGTGCTCTACCAACTGAGCTAATGGTGCGCGCTGTATTAAATCTCTGCCTTGCCTATTATACAAGGGTTATATTCTCTTGTCAAGATATTTGGTTGCTGTTCATACTTTGCTTTTTACTATTGTACGAAAGAACTTCATATATTGTTCGTATGGGTGGTAACAATATCCGGGAACAAAGGGCACCGAATAAATTATTGACTTTTATTATTAAGACCTGTAAAATAGAATTTGCCCGTTTGATGCTTACAATAATTTAAGGCCCCATGGTCAAGCGGTCAAGACGCCGCCCTCTCACGGCGGCAACAGGGGTTCGAATCCCCTTGGGGTCACCAAGTGAAAAGACCGGGAATTGTATTTTCCGGTCTTTTATTTTTATTTTTTAAACCTGTCCGCAGGATTTGAGCTTTTCTATACCAATCCGGATTCTTCGCAGGGTTTCGGCTTTACCAAGCACCGCTGCTATTTCAATAGCTCCTCCGGGGGTTACTTCCCACCCTGAAAGGGCTGTCCTGACAGGCCACAACAACTGGCCGTTCTTTATGCCAAGCTCGGCCACAAGGTTAAGCAGAGCGTCATGCAGGCTGTTTTCCGACCAATCCGTTAATGCTTCCAAAACAGGAACGGAAGCGGTAAGGCTGTCCAAAGATACTTTAAGGTCTGTCTTCATTTTCCTGTGAATATAGATGTTCAGATCATAATCCTTAAGCTCATTCAAAAACCCGATTTTTTCGGGAATCTCCGACAGCACTTCTGTACGGGGTTGGATCATGCGCGCAATCGGAAGAGTGGACAAATCAACTGTCAACCCCTTTTTTATCCACGGCAGCGCAGCCTCATGGAAAGCTTCCGGCGTCATTGCCCTGATATATTCGGCATTAAACCAGCGCAGCTTGGTCATATCAAAAACCGAAGGCGATTTGCTTATACGGTCGACGGAAAAAATCTTTTCTAATTCGGAAAGGCTATATATTTCCCGGTTTGAATCCGGCGACCAGCCGAGAAGCACAAGGTAATTTACAATTGCGTCGACAAGATATCCATCATCGATCAAATCTTCAAATGTCGCGTCACCCTTACGCTTGGAAATTTTCGATCCGTCGGGCTTTACAATAAGCGGCAGATGAACATAAGTCGGGATCTGCCATCCGAACGCCTCATACAGCAAATTATATTTCGGCGTTGAGGAAAGATACTCGCTTCCCCTGACCACATGCGTAATATTCATAAGGTGATCATCGACTACATTTGCAAAATTATAAGTAGGATATCCATCGGACTTAATAAGGATTTGATCCTCAAGGTCCTTGTTATCGACCGTAATATCTCCGTAAACCGAATCATGAAACGTCGTTGTGCCTTCATCCGGCATTTTTTGGCGAATAACATAAGGTTCTCCGGCCTGAATTCTCGATTTAACCTCGTCTTCAGACAGGCCAAGGCAGTGCCGGTCATATCGGAATGTCCTTCCTTCCGCTTCACATTCCAGGCGGAGTCTCTCCAGGCGCTCTTTCGTACAAAAGCAGTAGTATGCGTGGCCTTTTTTTATCAGTTCTTCCGCGTACGGCAGATAGGTATCCTTTCGTTCGCTCTGAACATACGGAGCATAAGGCCCGCCGATATCCGGACCTTCATCATGGCGAATCCCGCACATTTTTAGCGTGCGGTATATAACATCGACAGCACCTTCTACAAGCCTCTCCTGGTCAGTGTCTTCTATGCGCAAAACAAACTGACCGCCGTTAACACGGGCAATGAGGTATTCATAGAGGGCGGACCTGAGGTTGCCGATGTGTATATAGCCCGTAGGGCTTGGAGCATAACGTGTGCGAACCGTTGTTAAAGACATAATAAATATTCTCCTGTATTTTAATTTTTCGCTTTACCGATTCATTATTCCGTTTTCCGCTTAACAAGGCCGCTGCCGGAAAAGCGAAAACCGGTCAGTAATCATGCCCATATTATAGCAGACGCGGCATTGCCTTTCAAGGAACGGCATAAAATAATAAACCTCCGGGTTCTCCGGAGGTTTTGTATTAATAATCCATATCAGCAGGCATCGGCGGGGGATTCTTTTTTTCAGGTTTTTCGGCTACAGCGCTTTCGGTGGTCAGTATCATAGCGGAAATGGAGGCCGCGTTTTGCAGCGCACTTCTCGTAACTTTAACAGGGTCGACAATTCCGGCTTTGAACATGTCCACATATTCCTCTTTTACTGCGTCAAATCCGATCCCCTTAGGACTGCTTTTAACCTTTTCAGCTACTACGGAACCATCCAGCCCCGCATTTATAGCTATTTGACGCACAGGTTCCTCTAACGCTTTCAGTATTATCGCCGCACCGGTTTTTTCGTCACCTTCAAGCGAATCGACAAGTTCTTTAAGTTCACCGAGAACATTGATGTAGGCAGTGCCGCCTCCGGGTACTATTCCTTCCTCAACGGCAGCTCTTGTAGCATTAAGCGCATCTTCTACCCTGAGTTTCTTCTCTTTCATTTCTGTTTCAGTCGCGGCTCCAACCTTTATGACGGCTACGCCTCCGGCGAGTTTTGCAAGTCTTTCGTTCAGTTTTTCCTTATCGTATTCGGATGTTGTTATTTCAATCTGTTTCTTAATTGATTCGATCCTGTCTCTTATATCTTTGCTGTCACCGGCGCCGTCAACAATGATTGTGTTTTCTTTCTGTACCTTCACCGATTTTGCTTTTCCAAGCCAATCCAACTTAATATCCTTTAAGTCCATACCCACTTCGTCGGAAATAACCTGTCCGCCCGTAAGTATCGCAATGTCGCGGAGCATTTCCTTTCTCCTGTCGCCGAACCCCGGCGCTTTGACGGCAACGCATGTGAACGTTCCGCGCAGCTTATTTACAATAAGGGTTGCAAGCGCGTCGCCTTCGACATCTTCAGCTATAATAAGCATTCTGTTTCCATTCTTTATTATTAACTCAAGAGCGGGCAAAAGCTCCTGAACATTGTTAAGCTTTTTATCGGTTATGAGGATATAAGGATCTTCCAGGACAGCCTCCATTTTATCATTATCGGTGATCATATACGGTGATATATAGCCCCTGTCGAACTGCATACCTTCAACTACTTCTATTACGGTATCGGATGTTTTGTTTTCTTCAATTGTTATGACACCGTCAGCCGTAACCTTTTCCATCGCGTCGGCAATAAGCTTTCCGATTGTCTCGTCACCGGAGGAAATGGTCGCAACAAACTCCATATCTGCCCGTCCGTCAATCTTTTTACTGTTGCCCTTAATTAATTCGACTGCTTTATCAACCGCTTTTTCCATCCCTTTTTTCATGATCATCGGGTTCGCACCCGAGGCAAGGTTTTTCAGCCCTTCTCTTACAATTGCCTGCGCAAGCAGTGTAGCGGTCGTAGTTCCGTCGCCGGCAACATCATTTGTTTTGCTTGCAACTTCCTTTACAAGCTGTGCTCCCATATTCTCATACGGATCCTCAAGCTCAATTTCTTTTGCTATCGTAACGCCGTCATTGACAATTGACGGAGTGCCATATTTTTTGTCGAGCACAATATTGCGGCCTTTCGGTCCAAGGGTGACCTTTACGGTATTCGCCAGTATATTAACACCGGCTTCAATTGCTTTTCTCGCTTTTTCGTCATGTACAATAATTTTCGCAGCCATAATTCCAACCCTCCTTACTCAATTATAGCCAGGATATCATCCTGTTTGACAAGAAGATATTTTTCATCATTCAGTTTTACTTCGGTTCCCGAATATTTGCTGTAGATGACCTTGTCCCCTTTTTTTACGACCATTTTAATTTCTTTTCCATCCTTAACCTCACCTGGCCCGGTTTCAATCACCTCAGCAATATACGGTTTTTCCTTTGCATTTGACGGGAGTACAATACCGCTTTTTGTTTTTTCATCCATTTCGATTTCCTTTAAAAGCACTCTTGCTCCCAAAGGTTTTACATTCATATGCCTTCTTCTCCTTTCATTATTGTATTTTTAACTTTGATATAAGCAATGAAAAAGCGTTCCAAAACTCCTTTCAAGAATGTATGTATAGTCAGCCGCAAACGTTAAGAATAAACAACTGACTAAAAGGAATATTAAAACGCTTATTAGCACTCTATGATAACGAGTGCTAACATTATTCTATTCAATATCTTTTTTTCTGTCAAGATGGTTTTTATTTTAAAAATAACAAAAAAACCGATACTACGAGTTTTTATTCAAAATACTCTTCCTGTATTTTTCACTCTCCCAATTTTTAATAAAATCCGATTGGTTTTTATTAAGAGCTTTAACCTCAAGGTTATTTTTACGGGCATTTTCCAATATAAATACTACCGCAGTCAAAATCTCCTCCATTGTGCGCGCTTCTTTTTCGTTTGTCCTGTATTCTATCTCCCCTGTATTTGTATTTATGTTCAGCTTGTTTGTCTTTTCATTTACCGATATATTTCCGCCGAGGTATACCAATTGATCCGGATACAGGGCGTTTTCGTCAAAAAACTCCTGTGATATCCGGTTCCGTTTAAAATAATCCTTGAGATAATCCGTATTGCTTATAAATGTTCCGTCCTCACGGCGCATTATTCCTACCGGCGGGTATTTTTCATCAATTTTAAAATACCGGCGGATAGCATTGTTAACCGTATTATGCAGATTTATGCATTCGGATGCCGTTTCGGAAGTGACAACGAGACCGTGGTTTTCCAGAAAAAATACCTGCGGAAAGCTGCCGTGCATTCTTTCAAATTGTTTAATTTCTTCCTTAATCGCGATAGTAAGCATAAAACCGGGATTTATATACGGTATCCAAACAAAACCATACCCTGCGCCGCTGAAAATATCATCCGCAACGGAATGTCCTTTGCTGCTGCAGCATAACAGGTTGGCATATACAGGATGAGTATGAATAACGTATTTCCGAAGCAGGGAATGAAACCCTGCTTCAACAGACGGTCTTAATGCTTTCAGCCCTTCAATCTGCACAACGTTTGCCCTGACATAATCACCGCTTTCCTTTTCATAATCCCTGTCTTCGGATAAATCAACACTTTCATGGTATTGTTTTATATTTTTGTAGTCAACAACCACAAAACCGTCTTCAGCCGTTACATCGCTCAGGTTATAACCGGAAGCCTTCACAGCCATATGCCTGTCGTCAAGCTTTACGGACGTATTTCCGCCGCCTCCCTGGACATATTCGGGGCTGTTTCCAACAGCCTGGGAAATTTCTTCGAGTTCTTTAAGCTGTTTAAAAAACATAATACCCTCACTTTCTTTCAATCAGAACCGACTGCTCATATTCGCTGACTTTTTCAAGCCAGGCGGGGCCTGTCGGAACATTTGCGTCAAGACAGTACTTATTCCATACTGAAGCATAAGGCAGGGCTTTGAATTCTTCCATGAGGGCAAGGCGATTTCCGTAATTTCCGCTTTCTTCAGCTTCGAACAAAAGATGAGTCGGCTCTAAAAGTGAAAACATTATCGCCTTCAATACCGCTCTTGTTCCTGTAACCCATGCGGTTATCCTGTTAATTGAGGCATCGAAGAAATCCAGTGCGAAATGTACGCGATTGTATGCGCCGCTGCGTTTTACCTCATGCGCTATTGCAGCAGTTTCATCGTTGAAAATAACAACATGATCGCTGTCCCATCTGACTCCCCTGCTGACATGCAGCAGAAGTTCATTGGTAAAGGTCAAAAGGGCTGAAATCTTGTCGGATATTGTTTCGGTGGGATGGAAGTGGCCTGCATCAAGGCATAACAT
>DATCLI010000222.1:0-4274 GCA_036563955.1 Clostridia bacterium
ACCTGAACATAGAGAATGAAATCAGTGACAAGCCGGGTAAAGGAAACGGCAAAACAGCAAACCCGGGTAAAGAGAATAATAGCATCGACAAGCCCGGCAAAAACAATAATAAAGCAGAAAAGCCAGGTAAAGAGAATGACGACAGTGATAAAGCCGGTAAAGAAAAGAATGAAAAAGTAAACCCTAGTAAAGAAAATAACAGCAGCGATAAACCCGGTAAAGGAAACGATAAAAAAGTTAACCCGGGTAAAGAGAATGACAGGGGGAGACAGGGGGACAGCTACATTGTCCCCCTGTCTCATTTACACCTTTTGCAATTGTTAGTCTTAACGCGGTATTGGATTCATACAATAGGATTGAACAAAATAGTACGGGGATCATATGAAAACACAGCCGCGGAATATATTAAAGATTGCAGGCGTGTATGTTGCAACGACAATAGGCGCCGCTTTTGCGTCCGGCCAGGAAATAATAAAGTTTTTTACGCGCTTTGATCTAAAAGGTTATCCCGGGGTTATTGCCGCAGGTATTTTGTTTTCAATTGTTGCGGTTGCATCGCTTGATATTGTTTATTTGTACGAAATAAACAGCAGCAGGGAACTGTTGCATATTCTCGGAGGCCGTCTTTTCGGAAAAGTTCTTGAGTTTATATCCCTTATATTTACATTCTGCGTGTATGTTGTGATGATAGCCGGAGCAGCGGCATTGAGCGAGAGACTGACCGGACTGCCCTCTTATGCCGGAATGATAATATTAACGGTATTATGTACGGTGCTGATATGCTTTGATATAAAAGGTGTCCTTGCGGCGAGCGAGGTATTGACCCCTGTAATGATAACAGGGATGCTTTATATTGGAATCAGGATCATCATTCGATCACAGCCCGTTTTTGCCGCAGTAATTAATGACAGTCATAACAGGCTCTGGTTTGTTTATGCGGTATTGTACGTGTGCTATAACAGCATTTTGAACATTCTTGTTATGGGAAGCTTACGCCCGTGGCTTAGGACAAGAAAAACGGCCTATATATCCGGAATTGCTGGGGGAACCGCTCTTCTTGCGGCAATGCTTGTATTGAACAGCGCCCTTTTTATAAATTATCGCATTATCCGCGATTCCGAGCTTCCGATGGTAGAATTGTCGGCTGCAGTCGGCAAATGGAGCTTCATATTTTATTCGCTTATTCTGGCCTTTGCATTGTTCACCACTGCATTATCTTCAGGATACTGCTGCGCCGAAAGGCTTGAGCAGATAACGAAAAAACCCCGATGGGTTCTTAATGTCTGCCTTGGATTTATTGTAATACCAATGGCAAAGCAGGGTTTCTCAAAAATGGTAGGGAAAATATATCCCCTGTTTGGGTGGATAGGAAGCATTCTTTTCATTCTATTGATTTTTCAATGGATGAAAACTCTTTTGTGCGGAGTGCGAAGAAAGAATTAGAGCCTTGGAAAAAGTTATGGCGGCAGAAAATTGTCCTGCCGCGAAATTTTAAAGGCATTAATAGTAGAACCTTATAAATTTTATCGAGTATATATCGCAAAGCAGGTAATCATCCGTTTCCGGTTCCTGTAAAATGATATAATCCGTTCCCACTTTTATCAGAGTGCCTTCACGATCTACGAACATATTCGTCCCGAGCACAAACTCAACTTTTACATACCGCCCAATTTGTGTTTGCAGAAAACCTTGCGTAAAATCGGTACCGGTTAAAACCGATTCACGCACACCGACACCGCTTGTCATGATTGATGTCCGCGTCTGCGGAATTGCTTCGGTTTGATAAGAAGGCATTGTTTGCACCGGCTGAGGAGACATTGGGGGCCGGAATATGCTTGTAGGCTGCATTGGCTGCATTGGCTGCCGGTAGAGTTCGGGTTGTTGAATGCGCTCCTGCTGCCGGTAAGGCTCAGGTTGTTGAATTTGATCCGGCTGCCTGTACATAGGCACGGAGCGAGCCGGTATACCCGGCATCCTGCTCATTTGGTTTGCCGTTTCAGGCGACTGTTGTTTTTTAACGTTGCTGTGTTCAATATTTTCCATTCTTTCGATTTGATGAACTGATTCGGGCAATGGCTGTTTTTTTACATCACCCTGTACATTGGGCTCCATTCTGCTCATTTGATTTGCCGGTTCAGGTAACGGTTGTTTTTTGACATTACCCTGAATATTATATTCAGCCATATGAAAACCTCCAAAACAATTGATTCTATCTTTTTGCCTTAATCGGCTTTATCGTTTGTCAGGTTTGCGCATACAGGGGAGTGGGCGAGTAAAAGCAATGCTGTTGTACCCGGTTGAAATAGACGCCGGTTCTGGTTGCGGGGAAATATGTCGAGCATTCGGGCGCAAACGGGTTGTAATACCATAAGCATTCGCCCGCTCCCCGGTGTTTGTTTCCTGAAAGCGCCCAGTCGGCAACTTCGTAATCCTGCTGGCGTGCCGGTATGTTGAAAATATTCTGCTGGTTGGTCTGGCCGTATACGGTTTCCATTGCGCATGTAAACTGGTATGGCTGAAGTAAAACTTTCCTCAAATCACCCTGGTTTATACGCATGTACTCCCCGTATGGAACATGAACCCGGTTCATTATAACCGTAGCAACGGATTGCATTCCGTCTATGCCCTCGCTTTCGGCTTCGCAGCGAATCATACGGGCAAACATTTCTCTTGTTGACAGCACATAACCACCTGCTCTCTGTAATTTATACCTTCTTGTTATTACCGTAGTTCAAAACCCAGCCAATACGGGCTGTTTCTGTTCATGTTATTTTATACTGTTATCTTATGTAAAATAGGTCTGAAGGTTCGAACATATATGTGTATGGTTCAATAAACAACAAGCTTAATACTCGTTGTTTCTTTCGGCAGCCTGTGCGATTGCTCTGGTTTCGTGAACAGTGCCGCGCGGGTGTTGGGGCGGCGCATAAACAGAATATAGTTTAATCGGCCTGTAACCTGTATTGACAAGATTATGCCATTTTCCCGCCGGTATAAAGATTACATAACCGTCGTATACCCTTCTTTGAAAGTCCAGGTTATTTCTATTGTCACCCATTCTAACAAGTCCCTGGCCTTCTTCTATTCGAATGAATTGATCAGTATCAGGGTGAACCTCCAGACCTATGTCTTCTCCAACGTTGATGCTCATAAGCGTGAGTTGTAAATGCTCACCTGTCCATAATGCGAAGCGGAAATTATTGTTTAGCCTGGCTGCAGCCTCGATATCGACAACAAAGGGCTCTGGTCCGTAATCCTTTAATTCTATTGGATTATGATGCCCATCTTCGCGAAAATTAGGGTTATTCCGCACGGGGAACCTATTTATTAAATAGGGGTTATGGACAGGCATGTTTATACAGTAATGATATGGATCAAGCATATACGCATCATATTGATTTTCGCCGGAATAATACGTTGGTGTATTGGCGTAAGGACAGGGATACATTTCCCGCATGTTATACATACTGCTCATTCCTTTCGCTGTTTTGCTATATCATAATATGATTTATGTTAATAAGAAGTGCTATGGAATCGGAAAAGAAAAGCATACGTGTGCTTGCAAAAGCCAGACGTGTGAGTTGATAAAATAAATTACAAATACTTATTAAGCCGGTCAAGATCGATAATTTTAACAGCAGACATATGAAAATCAATTATTCCCTCATCTCTCATCCGTGCCATTTCCCTTGACAGTGAAGGTCTCGAAACGTTAAGGAACTCAGCCAGTTCTTTTCTGTTCATTGGGAGAACAAAAGTAAAGCTGTTAAAAGCATTGCATTGTTCAAATAAATATGTTGATATTTTTCCCCTTATGCTTTTTATTGTAAGGTATTCAACCTGTTTATTAAGCATAATGGCTCTGCCCGATATTATTTTCAGCATATTCCATATAAGCTTTTTATGCCATGAACATACATTGCCGCATTCACCGATAATCTTATCTCTTTCGAAGAAAATGGCGGCGCTGTTTTTTTGGGCTTGAACGGTTGACTGCCACAATGCTTGCTCGGAAAAAACAAACATCTCTCCGAACATGCTTCCGGGCTTAAGTGTTGATATGATTACGCGGTTTCCCGAGGCGTTTTCCTTGCTTACCGATGCTTCGCCGCAGAGGAGTATGCCAATGCTGTCAAAGCTTTTTCCTTCTACCGTTATATAATCGTAACGTTTATATTTATATGTCTTAGGCTTTAAACAGTTAAGCAGGTATAGCAGCTCCTGATCCGGCTGGATAAAGAGCTTCATGACGCGGCGGTATTTAAGTGCGGCAG
>DATCLI010000223.1:0-9624 GCA_036563955.1 Clostridia bacterium
CCAGCATGGAAAAAGCGACAGTCAGGCAAAGGATCAAAATAACAATCTTTTTTTTCATAACACTCTCTCCCTTTCCTTTTATACTAAATATTTTTTAAGACAACAATCAGCCTTTCACCGCCCCTGCGATAACGCCTTCAACAATGTATTTCTGCAGAAATACAAAAAGAACGATTGACGGCATGATTGCGAGCACCATCGCTGTCATTGCATAATGCCATTGGGTATTAAACTGTCCTACAAAGGTGTATGCCGCCAAAACCAACGTCTTTGTTTTCGGTGCGCTGTTTACCATTAAAAGAGGCAGGAGAAAATCATTCCAAATCCACATTACATTCAGCACAATAACAGTAACCGTTACGGGTTTCAAAAGCGGGAAAATGACATAAACGTAGGTTTGAAGAATTGTACCGCCGTCGATCATAACGCTTTCATCAATTTCCTTCGGAATCGTACGCATAAAGTTCACATATATAAACACCGCCAGTGGAATACCAAACCCCCAGTACTGAATACCCAATCCCCATGTGCTTCCCGACAAGCGTACCACATTCATCGCTTTCAAAAGAGTTATCATAAAGGTTTGAAAAGGAATCAAAAGCGGAGTAATTATAATGGTTTGAATAATTTTTGTATATTTCGTTTTCCTTCTGTCCAGGATATAGGCGCATAACGATGAAAGCAGAATTATTCCGGTTGTTCCGATGACTGTAATAATGCAATTGTTCAAAAAAAGCTGTTTGTAGTCCATTTTATTCATAACGTCGGTGTAGTTTTTCCATTCAATTTTTGTTGGCAGTGCAATGACATCTGCCACAACCTCGCCAAATGGTTTTAACGAATTGACAAACATTAAAAGCACCGGATATATAAAGACAAGAGCGATAAAAATCATTACTGCTTCCAATAAAGCCAAACGAAGCTTCGCTGTTCTGCGTGCCATCAGATTTCTACCTCCCTGCTTTTCAAGATCTTCAGTACAAATTGCGTAAGTATCATTACAATGGCAAAATACACAAGAGCTTTTGCGGAACCTAAACCATAATGGTTGTTCTGAAACGCCTCTCTGTATATATCCAGTGTGGAACTATAAGTAGAACCTCCCGGGCCGCCTTTTGTCAAAGCCAGGATAATATCAAAAACCTTTAGTGAATTCGTAAGCGACATAAAAACACAGGTTGTTATCGAAGGTGACAGCAGCGGAAGCGTAATACTGAAAAATTTCTTCGCGGGCGTTGCTCCATCCGCTATACAGGCTTCCAGGATATCGAGCGGAATTGCCTGAAGGCCGGCTATATACAATACTATGTAAAAGCCTATCGATTGCCACACTCCTACAAAAACAACCGAATAAAATGCCAGTTTCGGATCTCCAAGCCAGCTCAGATTCAAAAATGACAGCCCCGTTTTATCATAAAGGGACGCAAACCCCTGTGAAAATATAAACTTCCAGATAAATCCCACAATTGTCATGCTCATAATGTACGGCATAAAAAAAGTGCCGCGCAGAACATTGGCCGTTCTGATTTTTTTAACAAGCACAATGGCCAGGGCCAATGCAAAAACATTTGACAGAATCATAAACAGCACGGTATATTTGCCTGTAAAAATAAGAGCATTAACAAAACTTCCGTTTTTTGACATAAGTGATTTAAAATTATCCAGCCCGATAAAAACCGGTTTTTTCGCAATTCCGTTCCACTCCGTGAACGAATAGTAACCACTCATCACAAACGGTATGTAAATCACCAATATAACCATCAGGACAGAAGGAATTGTAAATAAGAATGTTTCAACTGCCTGCCGTTTTTGCCTTCCTGACATGGTCATCCGCATCCTTCTCATTGATTTATGCGCTCAAGCTGTTTATTTCATATATCTGCCAAGAGTATACAAAATAAATATGGGGTGTTGAATGTAATATCCTAATCACTTAAGGGTAAAAAAGTGTACAATGATGAAATGATTTTTGCTTATTATTATGTTAATATTATATAATGAAAACTGACCCGGAATTTCACCGCGCTTTATCAGGTAAACAAAACTATATAAGTGTATAGTTCCTTGCAAATAAGATGTTCTATAAAATAGATGCTGATTTCTTCCGTTATATAAGGGGCAGGGTTATGAAATTTTCGTTTCTTAAGAGATTAAACAAAATATCGTTAAAAACTCAATTGGCTACCCTGACAACGGTTATTTTCACAGCTATAATCATACTAATCATTTTATACAACTATCAAAGCAACTCAAAGGCAGTAATAGAACATCAGACCAATGCTACTACCGGTCTTTTGCAGCTTGAGGCGCAGAACCTGGATGCGTATTTTTCCGAAATAGACAGGTATTCGCTTTTGCTTCGCCATAACGAGTCGTTCATGCACATTATCAGCTCCAGGCAGCCCATGACTTATCAGGAACAAACGGATATACACTCCCTGTTAAGGAGCAATTTTGATTCCCGCAATGATCTATTGTCTTACCGGCTGTACCTGTTAAACAATCCGGTTAACTTTAAAATTGATTCAGCCCAGCACAAAGTCCAGTCATTTTATGATGTATCAATTGAAGATCTTCCGGATTATAAGAATTTTACGACCGGAAAAGAGTATAAATCAATACTGTCTTCCGAAAAAAGCGGTCAATTAATGGTATATTATCGTACCATTATAAGGATATCGGACAAAGAGCCCCTTGCGGTTGTTGAGCTTACCTTTGACGATTCCTATATCAAATCCCTGACCGCCAATCATAACAATTCCGGTGAACTTGTGTGCCTTATTGACAGCAAAAACCGTCTTTTATATACGAACAATGATGGCATAATAAATGCAGCAGCATTGGATATGATTGTTGACAAAATAAACAGCACCGGTGGAAATCACTTTACTTCACAGATAGACCATAAGGATTTTTTAGCCGTATATAAAAAAAGTGATGTACATAATTATACGCTGGCGGTATTCATACCTCTTGAGACAATAGAAAAGCAGTTTGCCGAAACCCGTAATATCAGTTTGCTTCTGGGTCTTTTTTCTATAATCATTACAATGATGCTGTCGATTATATTCATCCGTCTTATCACAAACCCGTTATCCACACTGGCTCACCGCCTCAGGAGAGTGGGAACCGGCAATTTCTCAGCCACGGCAGACATAGGCGGCAGCCGTGAAATAGCAAGCCTTGCGCAGGATTTTAATACGATGATTCATCAAATAGACGAATTAATAAAAAAGAATTACATATCCGAACTGAATGAAAAAACAGCCCGCCTGATTGCATTGGAAGCGCAGGTTAATCCCCATTTTCTTTATAATACCCTGCAGGCCATTTCCGCGGAAGCCGTTGTAAACGGACAGCAAAAAATAAACCTGATGATAACAGCTCTGGCCTCGATGCTTCGTTATGCTATCAAAAGCAACGATTTGGTAACGGCAGCCCAGGAGATTAAGCATGTAAAGGACTATTTGTTTCTCCAGAAGGCCCGTTTTGAAGACTCTATCAGGTATTCGATAGATATTGCGCCCGGTACGGAGGAACTCTCAATTCCAAAACTCAGCATACAAACACTTGTGGAAAATTCAATAATTCATGGAATGAAGGGTGAAAAGGAAAATATTGAAATCAAAGTCAACACTTACCTTGATAATGATCATTTATTCATTGTGGTTCGTGACAACGGCTGCGGTTTAAGCGAAGACCAACTGAGCGAGCTGAACAGCCATTTTAAGGACAATACACTTCCCAAAAACAACCGTCTTGGGATCGGACTGTTAAATTTAAGCAACCGTTTGCAGTTATTATACAACAACCGGGCGGGTTTATCGATTTCAAGCATCCCAAACCATGAAACAACAGTTACTTTAACAATACCTGTATCGAAGGAGGATATTAATGTTCAGGGCACTGATAATCGACGATGAAAAGCCGGTACGGACGGCGATTTCAGCATTAGGAGCCTGGAACGCTTTCGGAATAGAACCCCCCTTTACGGCAACCAACGGAAAGGACGGTCTTAATGCAATGCGTGAGCTCCATCCCCATATCGTTTTTATTGATATGCAAATGCCCGTTATGGACGGTATTCAGTTTCTGGAACAGGCAAGCAGGGAGTTTCCGGGAGTACAGTTCATAGTCGTCAGCGGATATGATGAATTTCATTATGCCCAGGCAGCAATAAAAAACGGAGCAATCGACTATTTACTGAAGCCCATTGTTGCGGAAGAATTAAACAAAGCCTTGAAAAAAGCGGTTTCTATCCTCACTAACGGAAACATAACGGAAATTGATATATCTTCCGCACAAATCGATAATCCCGACCCCAACCATGTGATAGATGTTATTAAAAACTATATTGATAAAAACTACTGCACTGAAATTCGATTATCTATGTTCAGAGAAAAGTATTATTTTTCAAAAGAATACCTGTCAAAACGTTTTAAGCAAAAATACGGCGTAGGCATTTATGAATATGCATTGAAACTGCGCATGGAAAGGGCAAAAGAACTGCTTATGAACGATGATTTGCAAATACAGGATATATCGGAGCGTTTAGGATACAGTAATAACAATTATTTCAGCAAGGCATTCAAAAATTATTATGGTCTGTCACCAACCGAATTTCGTGAAAAAATTCAAAGCACGGCACTATGACTAAAACAGCGGAAGCATTTTAAAATGGCGGACAACCATAACAAAAATTGCATACATTTTATATAAATGCATATTAAATCCAGTCGTTGACATCAATGTTTCGCATTGGTATAATATGAACAACCGTCATTTTACGCAAAATGCCGGAGTTTATGTGCCCGTGGATTAAGTTCTGACAAATTGCAACTTTATTACGGCAATCTTTCAATTTAATATATGATATGTGTTCCGACTATTAAATTGTTTATAATGCTTTTGCTTTACAAACAGCATAACTCATATGATATTGGAGGTCTTATAAATGAGCAGCACATCTTATAATCCTTACAAAATTGCACAGGAGCAGTTTGACACAGTAGCTGAAAAAATCGGTCTTGATGGTCCGACTTGTGAACTGCTGCGCCAGCCTATGAGGGAGTATCACTTCCTGATACCTGTACGTATGGACGACGGAAACGTTAAAGTCTTTAACGGATACCGTGTACAGCATAACGACGCGAGAGGTCCCGCAAAAGGAGGAATTCGCTTTCATCCTTTGGAAACAATTGACACGATTCGTGCGTTATCCATGTGGATGACATGGAAATGTTCGGTTGTGGATATTCCGCTCGGAGGAGGAAAGGGCGGCGTAATTTGCGATCCGAGAAATCTTACCGAACGCGAGCAGGAGCGTTTATGCCGCGGATATGTCAGACAGCTTGCAAGAAATGTAGGCCCCTGTCTTGATGTACCCGCTCCCGATGTAATGACAAACGCAAAGCATATGCTTTGGATGCTTGATGAATATGAAGCGATCCACGGCGCCAAATATCCCGGCTTCATAACAGGAAAACCGGTTGGAATGGGCGGCTCCCTCGGAAGAACGGAGGCTACCGGTTACGGCGTTATTTACATACTTCGGGAAGCATTGAAAAGGCTGAATATAAAGATAGAAAATACAACAGCAAGTTTCCAGGGCTTTGGAAACGTTTCACAGCATGCCGTACATTTGTACCGGAAAATGGGAGGCAATGTAGTGGCCATCTCCTGTTGGGATGAAAATGATAAAACGGCTTATACCTATCGCATGAAAAGCGGTTTTGACATAGATGCTCTTTCTGCGATAACCGATACATACGGCACTATTGACAAAAACAAGGCAATTGAACTTGGCTGCGACGTACTGCCGGGCGATGCCTGGATTGAGCAGGATGTTGACATACTCATACCTGCCGCTTTGGAAAACCAGATTACACGCGAGAATGTGAATAAAATAAGCAGTAACGTAAAGGTTATAATTGAAGCGGCGAATGGTCCGACAACGCCTGACGCCGATAAAGTGATAAATGACTGCGGCATATTCCTTGTACCGGATTTCCTTGCCAACGCAGGCGGCGTTACATGCAGCTATTTCGAACAGGTTCAATCAAACAGCAACTATTATTGGGAGAAGGACGAGGTACTGCAAAAGCTTGATACAAAAATGACATCGGCTTTCAATTCCGTATACGAGCTTTCCGTAAACAAGGGATTAAAGATGCGCGACGCCGCATATGTTATAGCAATCAACCGTGTTGCACAGGCTGCAAAAAGCCGTGGATGGGTATAATAAGAAACAAGGGGTTCTTTTATGGAAAACAAACCGGGTGCATCCGATAATATTTTGCTTGACAGCCTGAAAGAACGCGAAAAGGAACTAAACTGCCTGTATATGGTGGAAGAGTATATCTCCAATTTCAACCTGTCCATTTCGGAAGTTTTTACGGGAATAGTGAGCGTGCTTCCATTGGGCTGGAGGTTTCCCGAGCTCTGCCGCGTAAAAATAGTATATAACAACAGCAGCTATCAAACTCCCGGTTTTGTTTCATCCCCGATATTTGAAACCTGTTTGATTAAAGCTGAGGGAAAAACCGTAGGGTCTATAGAGATTGTCTATATAGACAATGTGCCTAAAACACCTGAGGGTTTTTTCCTCGAAAAGGAACATAAGCTTATAAGAACAGTTGCTGAACGCATCGGCCAGATGATTGTATACCGGCAGATGCGATCGGTTGTTGACGGCTGGAAAACATCGGGGCCGGAATCGCAAGGTTTTGAGCCGGGAAGCGAATGGAAGGTCATAGTTGATTTTTTTCGCAACACCGATCACACGATACTTCTTCACATATGCCGCAAGCTTATAAATTATATGCTTATCATGGGTATTAAGGAAGCATCGGATGTATTGAAGAACGATACCCCCGGCATGGTAAATTACGATGATCTTTATTCCAATTACCCAACCCTTGCGGAGCCTATCGATAACATTATTGACCTTAGTGAAAAGGTTTTCAGCCTTGCCGCAAAACACATCGGAAACAAAGAACTTACGGCGCAGGTCAAACGATGGGTTACGGAAGAAAGCGCCCATTCTCTTGTTAAGGCCATAGGATGCGTTCATCCGTCTTTGCGTAATATTATTGATGAGCTTGATAAGTTCAGGGCAGTGCCAAGATCTGATCATCTCGTTTATTCGCCTAAAGGAAGATGGCTGACTGTCGGTCTTATAAGAAATATACTTTCCGACAGGCCTGAATATATAAATATTGCAAAGAAGTTTATAAACTATACCGACTTTTTCGAGATCAGCGACAGGATAATACACCCCGTGGAAAGCCGCGGAAAACTCGGCGGAAAAAGCATAGGACTGTTCCTTGCCCAAAAGATTTTGAAAAGGCAAAGCGAAGATTTTCCGCTTCTTGAAAAAGTTAAAGTACCGAAAACATGGTACATCACAACCGACGCAATGACGGAATTTTTGAACTACAATAACCTTGAAGAGCTGAACGAGCAAAAATACAAGGACATTCAGGAAATTCGCATCGAATATCCGAACATAGTCCAACTGATGAAAAATTCGAAGTTCCCGCCTGAAATAATAAAAAGCCTTTCGGTAGCGCTTGACGATTTCGGCGATGTTCCGCTTATCGTAAGAAGCTCCAGCAATCTTGAAGATCAGATAGGGGCCGCCTTTTCAGGAAAATACAAAAGCCTTTTTCTCGCTAACCAGGGCAGTAAACACCATCGGCTTGAAGCACTGAAAAACGCGATTATCGAAGTATACGCATCGGTATTCAATTCAGATCCTATACAGTACAGATCGGAAAGAGGACTTCTTGATTTTCATGAAGAAATGGGCATCATGATCCAGGAAGTTGTGGGGAAAAGAACCGGAAGGTATTTCTTTCCGTTGTTTTCGGGTGTTGCATTCAGCAACAACGAATACAGATGGTCTCCGCGAATAAAACGCGAGGATGGGCTTATAAGGGCTGTGCCCGGACTGGGAACGCGCGCTGTGGACAGGCTGACCGATGATTTTCCCGTACTCATATGCCCCGAACAGCCTGAAATCCGGGTAAACAGTCTGCCTGATGAGATAAAAAGGTATTCCCCGAAAATGATTGATGTTATCAATCTCGAAAGCGATAATTTTGATACTGTTAAAATAAAAGAACTTTTAAAAGAATCTGGCAATCATATATCCGGTATTGATAAGATAGTGTCGCTTGCGGAATACGAGCATATCAGAAGAGCAAACATATTTGAATTCAATTTCAGCACGGATGATGCGGTTGTAACGTTTGACGGCATAATATCGGACACTTCGTATATAAAACAGATAAACCTCATATTAAAAGTTTTGAGGAAAACTCTCGGTTTTCCGGTGGATATTGAATTCGCGTGCGACGGCGACAACCTGTATCTGTTGCAGTGCAGGCCTCAAAGCTCGCAGGAGGATGCCGTTCCTGCGCCGATACCTCAGGACCTTCCCAAAAAGGATATCGTTTTTTCCGCTAAACGATATATTTCGAACGGTTTAATACAAGACATTTCTCATGTTGTATATGTGGATCCGGATGAATATGCCGAACTAAGCTCGTTGGCCGATTTGAAAACGATAGGCAGGATTGTAGGGCTATTGAACACAATCCTTCCGAAGCGCCGCTTTGTATTGATAGGCCCCGGCCGCTGGGGCAGCCGCGGCGACATAAAGCTTGGGGTTTCTGTAAGCTATTCCGACATATGCAATACCGCGGCATTGATTGAAGTTGCACGGAAAAAATCAGGTTATATGCCTGAATTGTCCTTCGGAACGCATTTTTTTCAGGATCTTGTCGAGGCAAACATACGTTTTCTGCCGCTCTATCCGGATGAAAACGACACTATTTTAAATGAAAAATACTTAACCGGATCGGATAACATTCTTGGAACTCTTCTTCCTCAATATAAGGAATTTGAAAGGGTTGTAAGGGTTATTGACGTTCCGCGTTCTTCCGGCGGTTACAGCCTGTGCATAGCAATGAACGCGGAGCTCGGGGAAGCGCTCGGCTTTCTTACTCCGCATAAAATTAAAATCCCGCGTGAAATAAAGCCTGTTGAATATGAAGATTATACAGGTGAAGACAATGCATGGCGCTGGCGTTATCATATGGCCGAACAAATAGCCCTGCAAATAGACGTCTCGCGCTTCGGCGTAAAGGGAATATACCTATTTGGGAGCACGAGCAGCGGTACTTCGGGTCCCGGAAGCGATATCGATTTGCTGGTTCATTTCTGCGGAACCGAACAGCAGAAAAATGATTTGATGAACTGGTTTGAAGGCTGGAGCAAAAGCCTGGCTGAAATCAACTATATGAAAACAGGCTATAGGATGGATAACATGCTTGATATTCACATCATAACCGATGATGATATTAAAAACGGGAATTCATTCGCAATAAAAATCAACCACCCCACCGATCCTGCCCGGCCTCTTAAAATGATACATAATTTTTAATCGAAAGCAAAGCCCGGCCATGCGATCCCGTATCGTTAACTATCGCATGCATGCCGCAAGTTAATGAAGTGTATTTAATACATATTGGCTAAAATACACTTGTGCGCTTAAGATCTAACAGATACAGGGTATATATATACGGGTTCCAGTATCCCGGATTTTAACCGCTTCCTGTC